>DVHB01000077.1 GCA_018712405.1 Candidatus Coproplasma stercoripullorum | reverse complement strand
TAAAGGCGAATCCGTCTCCTAATGGAAACGGGTTCGCCTTTAACTTGTTTGGTGACCTTGCCGGGAATCGAACCCGGGATTGAGCCTTGAGAGGGCTCCGTCTTAACCGCTTGACCACAAGGCCGAAGTTTTTCAACGGTGTTGATTATATCATACGTTGCCCGAGTTGGCAAGCAAATTTGCCTCGCTTTTTATCTTTTTTATTCTTTTTTGCAGTAAGCTGAAGCTTGTGTCGGTAAATGGTATTTGGCAGCGCGTACAGATTTTATCAGAATCTGTTTGCTTTTTAACAAATTTTTTGCCTGTTCAAAAATATAATTTCATTCGCTTGACAATACTCGCAGCCGTATTATAAAATAACTTCGTTGTCAAACAGTTAGCTGTCTAACTATTATCGTCGCCCGCCTGGCAGGCGGGTACGGTTTATTGTGAGAGGAATTATTTAAAAGCGAGGTCGGGTTTTGGAAAACAGAAGGCTTTTCGGCTTGATGTGTTACGTAAACAGGGAAATGGAGAGGCGCAACAGCGAAAACCTCTCCTCAGTGGGAATAACGGGCGCACAGCTTCAGACGCTCGTATTCGTTCACAGAAGCGCTTTGCGTGGGGAGAGGGTATGCCAGCGCGACGTGGAGCGCGAACTCAATCTGCGTGCTTCGTCGGTTTCCACGATGCTTGCGGGGCTCACTTCGTGCGGCTATATAACGCGCTCTTTTGCAGAGGGAGATAACCGTACAAAGTTTATTGAGCTGACAGAAAAGGGTGAGGATCTGTGTAAACGCAACCGCGAGCTTATGGATAAGTGCGACGCCATAATCCAGGACGCGCTCACCGACGAAGAACAGGTGCGGTTCAAGGAACTACTTATAAAGATATTCAATCACATAAACAGCTGAAAGTCAAAGGCGCTTCGTGCCCTGATATTTTAATAATCAGCTATTTAAAGAATAATTGATTCCGAATCAAATTTTTTGGAGAAATATATGATCAAAAAACTGCTTAAAAGCGTAAGGGAGTATAAAACGGCTTCCATCAGCGTCCCCGTCCTCATGGCGGTAGAGGCAATAATGGAAATCGTAATACCCTTCCTTATGACCTTCATTGTCGGCGAACTGCAGCGTGTTGCCGAGAGTACAGACAGCAATGTCACGGTCAATATGAACACCATAATTATATGCGGCGTGCTCATGCTCGTCTGTGCCGTCGGTGCGTTGATTGCCGGTGCGGCGGGAGCAAAACTCGCGGCAAAGGCTTCGTGCGGCTTCGCGCACAACTTAAGGGAGGACATGTACAACAATTTGCAGACATTCTCGTTTGCAAATATCGATAACTATTCCACCGCAAGCCTCATCACCCGTATCACGACCGACGTGACAAACGTGCAGAATGCCTATCAGATGGCTATCCGCATGCTCATACGCGCGCCCATTCTGTTTATCGCTTCTATAATAATGACATGTTTTATCGATCCGTTAATGGCCCTGTTGTTTGCCGGCGCCGCCATCGTCCTGGGCATAGTCGTTTCCGTCTGCATGTTCAAAGTTACGCCGTATTTCAGAACGATGTTCAAAAAATACGACACTCTCAACGCCGTAGTGCAGGAAGATCTTACGGCTATAAGGGTCGTGAAATCTTATGTAAGGGAAGATACCGAGATTGCCAAGATGAAAAAGGCCACCGGCGACGTATATACATACTCTGTAAAGGCTGAAAGAATACTTACGATCATGATGCCCAGCGTAATGCTCGTAATGTTCATTGTAAATATATTTGTCCTTACTTTAGGCTCCAATATGTCCATGGGTTACATCAGCGGCGCGGTAGACCCTACCGAAATGCAGACGCTCTTCCAGTATTCCGCGCAGATACTTTCCGGCGTAATGATGGTTGCTATGTGCCTCAACTTTATCGCGCTTTCAAGAGGTTCGGCAGAGCGCATTGTTGAAGTGCTTGACGAAAAAACAACGCTTCCAAAGTCAAAAGAGCAGATCAAAGAGGTGAAGGACGGCTCTATAGATTTCGACGGCGTTGAATTCTGCTATTCGCAGAAGGCAGACGTGGCGGTGCTGAAGGATATCGATCTGCATATAAAGTCGGGCGAAACGATAGGCATAATCGGCGCCACAGGTTCGGGAAAGAGCTCGCTCGTATCCCTCATACCCCGCCTCTACGACCCCTCAAAGGGCACCGTTAAAGTGGGCGGACTGGACGTACGCAAATACAATCTCGACGCACTCCGCAACAGCGTGGCCATGGTGCTGCAAAAGAACGTGCTCTTTTCCGGTACTGTTGCAGAAAACCTGCGCTGGGGCGATGAGAATGCCACAGACGAGCAGGTCCGCGAGGCCGCCGTGCAGGCGTGCGCCGACGAGTTTATCCAGCAGCTTCCCGGCGGGTATAACTACGACCTCGGCCAGGGCGGCGTAAACGTCTCGGGCGGACAGAAGCAGAGACTGTGCATCGCGCGCGCACTCTTAAAACACCCCAAGATAATCATCTTCGACGACTCCACTTCGGCGGTGGATACCAAGACCGACGCCATTATCCGCGAAAACCTGCGCAAATACGCGCCCGAAACTACAAAGATAATAATTGCCCAGCGCATTGCCTCCGTCGAGGACGCCGACAGGATAATCGTGATAGACGAGGGCAGGATAGACGGCATCGGCACGCACGAAGAGCTGCTCAAGAACAATGAAATATACAGGGAAGTTTACGAGTCCCAGGTAAAGGGAGGTGAGGAATAATGCCTGAAAAGAACGAAAATTATGATGAAGACCTCAACAGGACTTCAAAGGGTATAGCTGCAAAGGGCGTAAAATCTCCCATGAAAACTTTGGGCAGACTGTTAAAGTACGCCTTCCTCCGCAACAAGGCGGCCACAGTATTTGTCGTAATATTTGTGCTCCTGTCTTCGGTTGCAACTGTAACGGCCGCCTCGCGCGTTTCTGTAATCGTCACCGCGCTCATCGACGGCACGACTTCGGGGAGCTGGGACACGCAGCTCATATATACCAACATCATTATAATGGCCTGCATATACTTTGTGGGCGCCGCGTCGTCGTATGCGTACAACCTCATAATGATGTATATCGCGCAGGGCACGCTCCGCAAGATGCGCGACGACATGTTTGCCACCATGCAGACGCTGTCCCTGCAGTACTTCGACACTCACACCCACGGCGACCTGATGAGCCTCTACACCAACGACGTGGATACCATGCGCCAGCTCTTGACGCAGACCATACCCCAGCTCATTTCGTCGGTGCTCACGCTGCTCGCGGTGCTCGGATTTATGATTTATTACAGCGTAACGCTCCTGCTCGTCGTGCTCGTAGTTTTAGTGGGCATAATAATCGTTACAAAGATCATAGGCGGCAGGTCTGCGAAGTACTACCTCGCCAACCAGAGGGCGCTCGGCGCGCTCAACGGCTATGTTGAGGAGATGACCGAAGGCCAGAAGGTCATAAAGGTATTCTGCCACGAACCCAACGCCCGCGCCGGCTTCAAAGAGGTAAACGACGCTTTAAACGAGGCGGGCAGCAAGGCCAACGCCTATGCCTTCCTGATGGGCCCCGTCAACAACAACCTCGGCTATCTGCAGTACGTCTTGGTGGCCATTGTCGGCGCAGTAATAATGGCAACGGTGGGCCAGCCCGGTCTGCTCTCCATCTATTGCGCCAATTCGGATGTGACCAACTCTATGGCCCTCATGGCGGGCATGCTCGTATCTTACCTGATGTACTCAAGGCAGTTCAATATGCCCGTTCAGCAGGTATCGCAGCAGTTCAGCGCCATAGTAATGGCCCTTGCGGGTGCCGAGCGCATATTTGAAATGATAGACACCGCTCCCGAAGATAAGGGCGGCGACATAGTTCTCACCCACGGCGAAGTGGAAGACGGCGGCTGGGCATGGAAAAAGCCTGACGGCGACGGCACATTTGAATATATTCCGTTAAAGGGCGATATACGTTTCAACGACGTCGTGTTCGGCTATACTCCCGAAAAGGTCATCTTAAAGAATATAAGCCTTTATGCAAAGCCCGGACAGAAGATAGCATTTGTCGGATCGACGGGCGCCGGCAAGACTACGATAACCAACCTTATCAACAGATTCTACGATATTCAGTCGGGTACTATTACATACGACGGCATAAACGTAAAAGATATCAAAAAATCTGACCTGCGCCGCTCGCTCGGCATAGTGCTTCAGGATACGCATCTGTTCACCGGTACCGTTATGGACAATATTCGTTACGGCAGGCTGGACGCGAGCGACGAGGAGTGCATAAAGGCAGCAAAGCTCGCCAATGCAGACAGCTTTATAACTCACCTGCCTGAAGGTTATAACACCATGATCAAGGGCGACGGCAGCAACCTTTCGCAGGGACAGCGCCAGCTGCTTGCAATAGCGCGCGCAATGGTTTCAGATTGCCCCGTGCTCATTCTGGACGAGGCGACCTCCTCTATCGATACCCGTACCGAAAAGCTCATAGAGCAGGGCATGGATAAACTCATGGAGGGCCGCACGGTGTTCGTGATAGCGCACAGGCTCTCAACGGTGCGCAACAGCCATGCGATAATGGTGCTCGACCACGGAAGAATTATCGAGCGCGGCACGCACGACCAGCTGATTGCCCAGAAGGGTGTGTATTATCAGCTTTATACCGGCGCGTTTGAGTTAGAATAAGTTCACAAAAATGCCGAGCAGGCCGTGCTCGGCATTTTTCG
>DVHB01000076.1 GCA_018712405.1 Candidatus Coproplasma stercoripullorum | reverse complement strand
AATAAAAATGATATGTAATTGCAGTTTATGCTAAATTTTGACAATTTATTCTGTTTTTCGGGTACGACAAAAAATTGTGTTATACTGTCTCGCGAAAAGTTCATCCGCAAGAATTCTGATGCGTAAGGAGGAAAATTATGTTGTTTAAAACCAGATTATGGCGCGGACTTATTGTTGTATTTACATTCGTTTTATCGATTGCAATTATGGCTGCCATAATCTTAGAGCAGTTCAGAACGTCGATAGACAATCTGACAGGTTCACACAGTGAAGTTATCGAAACTACCGACGGCGATAACTTGTTTAAGGAATTTGTGCCGCCGGCAGAAGTGCTTAATGCAGACGGTACAGGCAATTCCAATAAACTTATCGCCGAATTTATTAAATTCGGCAGGCGGCTTTCACAGGAGGGTTCGGTTCTACTTAAAAACGAAGAGGTAGATGGCAAGCCTGCTCTGCCGCTTTCAAGCGGCTCTAAAGTAACTCTTCTGGGACTACGCAGTTTGGTTCCTATTATGGGTTCGGCGCTCGGGCAGCCTATTGAAGGCCCGGTTATTACTCTTGAAGATGCCCTTGGCGGGACTAAGACGGATTTTGCAAATCCAGAAAAAACTACTTCCGGAAATGCTTCAACAATTAATAATTACAATTTCAGCGATGTCGGCGGTGAGGGTGCGGGTTTTGAGCTTAATCCCGACATGCTTGCGACATATCGCGCTTTAAAGCCGGACAATATAGCGTATTCAGGCGTTACGTCGCGCAGTACATTCAGTTCGGTGAGAGTTAAATACGATCCGCAGGAACCTTCTTTGGCAGATATCGAAAGGCAGGATCCTGATTATGAGGAAAGCTTTGCCGACTATGATGACGCGGCAATAGTCGTTGTAGGTCGCCCCAGCAGCGAGAATAATGATTATCTTCCCGGTAATGTCGTTGAAGATACGCATATGGACGAGCCTTTGGCGCTCAGTCAGAATGAAGTTGACATCATCAACAAAGCTACGGAATGCTTTGATAACGTCATTGTCATAGTTAATACGACTTCCCCCATGGAGCTTGGTGAAATTGCCGATAATCCCGATGTTTCAGCCGTATTGTGGGTGGGACACTTCGGCAATTATGGTGCTTTAGGTATTGCCGATATCCTTTCGGGGAAAGTAAGCCCTTCGGGTGCGCTTGCGGATATCTATGTGGACCGCAACATGTCGCATCCCGCTCTTGTAAACGTCGGAGATTATAGGTTTAGCAATCAGGCTGAAGGTGCCCGCAGTTCCAAGTATGTAATTGAAGCCGAAGGAATGTATGTCGGATACCGCTATTTCGAAACAAGGTATAACGATATAGTTGAAGGCAGGGGCAATGCAGACTCCGCCGTGGGTGCCGTTGCTTCTGAGGGAAATTGGAGATATAACGAAGAAGTTACTTGGCCTTTCGGTTACGGACTTACTTACACGCAGTTTGAACAGACGTTTGTTGGTGAGCCTGTCGTAACAAAGACGGAACATGAGTTCACGATCGAGTTCAAAGTAGATGTTGCTAATGTGGGGGATGTTGCTGCTAAATCTATAGTTCAGATCTATGGGCAGGCTCCTTACATTGATGGCGGACTTGAAAAATCAGCAGTTCAGCTTTTAGACTACGATAAAACCGAAACGCTTGCTCCTGGCGAACATGAAGAGCTTACGATAAAAGTTGACCTGCAGAATATTGCAACGTGGGACAGTTCACATGAAAATGCAGACGGTACATACGGTACATATATACTTGATGTCGGCGATTATTATTTTACGCTCGGCAACGGTTCGCATGAAGCGATGAACAATATATTGGCAAAACAGGGCAAAACTGTTGAAAATACAAGCGGCCTTATGGATGCGGACGGGGATTCCGATCTCGTTTTTCAGTACACTTATGACAACGACGGAAAAAATGCCGTTGACGACATCACTTTTTCTGTCTCCAAAGCGGGAGCAAATGTTTCTAACCAGATACCGTATGCCGATTGGAATCATTATGAGGAAGGCAAGGTGACATATCTTTCACGTAGCGATTGGACGGGAACATGGCCCCGGGAATATGTCAATATGGCTGCACCCGCATCAATGCAGGATGATCTTGACGGCAAGTATTACGAATTAAAAACAGACGACGACACTTCGGACATTTTATTTGAAACGATATCTGAAGAGGGCGAATTGAATTTTATCGATCTTAAATTTGCCGATTACGATGATCCCCGTTGGGATACTTTACTTGCGCAAATGAGCGTAGAGGAAGCTATGGGCGTTATTGCCGCGGGCGGCAATAACTTCCGTAATATCAGGTCTATCGGATTTACGGGTGGAGCTTATACCGAAAATTCCGGCAACGGCGTTGCGCTTACGCTTGCACAGTATAATTTTGGCAAAGCACCCTGGACGATACAACGTTCCGACGATAATATCCGTTATGAACTTGAAGTTTTTGCTACTGCGCCGACGGTTGCATCTTCATTTAACCCTGACCTCCATTATGAACTCGGAAAAATGGTAGGCTTGCAGGCGTTGTTTGTAGGTATGCCTATATTGTGGGGACCGGGAATGAACACACACAGGCATCCTTACAATGGCAGAAGCGGCGATTATTATTCTGAAGATCCCATTCTTACAGGCAATATCGGCCTCGAATTTTCCATGGGGGCGCTTGAATACGGACTCATAGCCGCGCCCAAACACTATGCGTTTAACGACCAGGAAACCAATCGAGTAGGAGTTGCGCCATTCCTGACGGAACAACGCGCGCGTGAGGTAGAGTTGCGTGCATTCCAGATAGCGATAGAAGGCACAAAGTACGATACGGAAGAAAAGGACGTCGGCATGCTTGGATTAATGATTTCGCTAAGCAAAGTCGGCGCGGTAGAATGTTCCGCAAGTTACGGGATGATGACGGGTATTTTGCGTAACGAATGGGGATTCCACGGCTATGCCGTAACGGATATAGGCGATGATATGGATTTGTTTACTGCTGTAGTTGCAGCAGGCACTACAGGTTATGATGTGCGTGGTGCTTTCAAAGCGTCGGGGTTCGATGATTACGAGAGCCTTGCCGACGGAATTGTCCCTTCGCCTGACCTTTATAAGGGTGACGCCCATATTCTTAATCAGCTTAAAACTGCGGCGAAAAATGTTCTTTATGTGTTTACGCAGAGTAATCTTATGAACGCATTTGATTATGATACTTATGCTCGTTGGAACATGACATGGTACCGCGCCTTATATATCTCGCTTATATCGGTGAGCGGAGTGCTGCTCGTTGCAAGTTGCACATTATATATTGTCGGTTCAGTAAAGAAAAATAAAAACAGGGAGGCAATCGATTAATGATTAACTTTATTAAAAGCCGTGGGCTTGTATTTTGGCTTTCCTTATTGGCGGCAATATTTATAATTATAGGATTGATAGTGATGTTGGTAAGCAATGGCGTAAATGGCTATGCAATGAAAAATATAGGTATTTTTGTTGTTGCGGCTGTTGTTGCAATATTATTGCTCGCAGCAATGGAAATATTGGCGATAAAATTTGGCGACAGGCCTTGGTTAATAGCGTTTACCGCAGTGATAGTTGCACTTATATGCCTTGTGCTTGGTTTTGTCCTTATAAACAGGGTGGATGTTGCCTCCGCTGTATGGACGTGGGATAAAGGTAATGCCAGAGGTGAAGCCGCATGGAATACCGCCGTTATTAGCGTTGTGTTCTATCTGCTTGCGGCAGCCTTGATTACAGTTTCGTCATTTTTTAAGCATCCTGCAAAAAATGCTTAATACTTAATCGCACAACGGATGAATCAATCAGGTCGCCCATTATAGGGCGGCCTGAATTTTATAAATTACAAGAATTGCGGGCGCAGACTTTAATGTCTGCGCCCGCCGTTTCACAGGAGGCATATTTGCAATAGTATTAAAATATCTGTGCCCTTAATCGGCGCTATCCGCATTGCCGTTGATTTCAACCTCGCCTGTCACCGCTTCGCCGTTTTCCGTGGCTTCGCCTGCGGTTTCCTGCGTTGCGGCCGCCATATCTTTGGCTTCGGCCTCGGCTTCTTCCGCCTGCGACTGCGCTATGAACGGCTTATTGTATCTCGCCGTTACAATGAACATCACAAGTCCCGCAACGAACAGGCACACGATGGGTATCGCGCCGAGGTTTACAGAGTCGGTCAGCTGGGTGACTATCGATACGAGCATGGTGCCGAGGAAGGCCGCGCCCTTGCCAAATATATCCATTATGCCGAACAGCGTGCCCGAATGTTTTGCGGGTATTATCTTGGTGAAGTAGGAGCGGGAGAGGGCCTGTATGCCGCCCTGGAACAGCCCGACCATGACGGCGAGCACCCAGAACTGCCACATAGACTGCATGAATATGGCGAACGCGCCCACAAACGTGTATGCGCATATGCTTATGGTGATGAGCAGCTCGTTTTTAACTTTTCCCGCAAGTTTGCCGAATACTATGGCCGAGGGGAAGGCCACTATCTGCGTAATGAGCAGCGCTATCAGCAGTCCCGAGCTCTCCAGCCCCAGCGCCGTGCCGAAGGAGGTGGCCATGTCTATAACGGTGTAAACGCCGTCGATATACAGGAAGAAGGAGATGAGGAAGAGTATTATTCCCTTTCTGTTGGCAACGCCGCCCTCCTTTTTAAATACCGAGGCGAGCGTCCTGAAGTTCTGCCGCACGGGGTGCGCCGTGCGTTCCACAAAGTGCGTCTGCTTATACGACTTGGTGAGGGGAATGGTGAACGCCAGCCACCACGCGGCATTGATTATAAATGCTATGGGCATCGATATCGCCGTATCCACCGTGAGCACGAGCACAATGCTTATAATAAAGGGTATGCAACTGCCGATATAGCCCCAGGCATAGCCCTTTGATGATACCATGTCTACGCGTTTCATGTCGGCGACGTCGGGCAGCATGGCGTCGTAGAACACCAGGCTCACCGAGTAGGCTATCTTGGTTACGATAAACAGCGCCAAAAACGCCACCCATGTCATGGGTATTCCCAGCGCCGCGCATCCTATAACGCCTATCATCGCGCTGAAAAAGAAGAACGGTTTTTTCAGCCCCTTAAAGTCGGTAAAGCTGCCGAGAATGGGCGATATCACCGCCACGCACAGCGTAACGCCGCTCGCGGCATAGCCCCATATGGCCGTTGCGTCCGTGCCCGAAAGGCCGGCATTTGTTACCAGGGCGTTGAAGTATATGGGCAGTATTGCGCTCACCAGCAGGGTGAATGCCGAATTGCCCACGTCGTAGAGTATCCAGGGCAGTTCCCTGCGCTTTTGCCTGTAAAGCGGGCTGTTTTTTCTCTCAGCCCTCGCCTGCGCGCGCTTCTGCTTCGCTTCGGCTTTAAGCGCCGCCTTTGCGGCCTTGTCTGCGCCTTCCGCGCCGGCCGCAACCGTTGTCTGACTTTCCATGCTTAAGTTCCTTATTTTAGTTTTATTCGAAATCCCGCTCAAGTTCGGCGCTCAGCGCGCACTCTCCCGCAAGATATCCGTCGTAATTTTCTATCAGCCGCACTGCCTTTTGCATGGCGGCGGCATAGGCCTTTTCCAGCCCTGCAATGCCGTCCTTCCACTTATCCTCAATATCTGTCGGCATCATCATGCCGTGCATTATGTTCCACATGCCCGAAATCTTGAGCGCCGCGGTGACAAACGCGCGCTTTATTTTACTTGCCGAGTTTAAAAGTCCGTTGTAAAACTTTATCGATTTAAGCGCCTTTTTTGCCTTGCCCCTGTCCACGCCGAAGTATGCCGCGGCAATGTCTGCCGTGTTTTCGTTCGCGTGTATGTGCGCGGTAAGGTCTGTGCCGAGCGGCTGTTTGCCGTCCTTCAATAAGAGATATCTGTCGAAGGCCGACTCTATCTCCGTGTGCGAAAGGTTTTTCGCCTTCATCTCGGCGTTCACCACGGGGTGTCCCTCGCTGTCGAGCGCAAAGTGGCACAAAAAGCCGAGAAGGTAGGCCTCGTCGGCCGCTCTCTCTCCGCGCTCGGAATAGACCTTTCCCGCCATTTCAAAAAACAGGCTGGCAAACCGTTCGTGTATGGCGTAGCCTATGGCGTTTGTCCTGTTGTTTGTAAGCGGCTTATAGTAGAACAGCAGGTCGGGTCCGTGCAGGCCCAAAGCAAAGCTCTCGTAATTATCTTCAACGAGCTGTTTTATCTTTCCCGTAAGGCTTGTCTTAACGTCGTTTCCCAGCCTGTAGTGTGCGTAAGTAGACGGCATATGCAAAAAATCTCCTTTTATTTCTCTTAAATAATTATAGCGTATGAATTTTAAAAATTTTTCCCGAACTTGTAATAAGATTGTAATAAGTTCAGATCAATAATAGCGTGGGGGCAGCGCATTGCGGCGCAATGCGCTGCCCCCTCAAATATCCCCCGCCCGCGGTGTTGCAAAATGTGCGCGGCAATGCTATAATATCTGCAATAAAGCTGTAATTTAACAACTGCGAGGCAATATATGACTTTGGACGAAGAGTGCAAAAGCTGCCTGTATAACAGCCAGCTCAAAAAGGTGGAACGCTCGGAGAGCGACAAAAATAAGATAGAGGAGTTCAAATCGCGCGTGCGCGAACTGTGCGAAAATCCCCCCAAAACATACTGCGCGCCCCTTTTAATGCGCGATATAGATGGTATCCACCGCGAAATATTCGGCCGCGGCATAGATTATTCCGCCGAAAAACGCATGTTCAACTCCGCCGTGCTGGCGCTCGAAGAGGGGCTGTTCAGCGGCATAATGTCCGCGCCCGACCCCGTCGCGCGCGCGGTAAGCTACGCCGCCGCGGCAAACTATATCGACTTTGCAAAACTTTCCGATCTGAGCGAGGACAGCCTTAAAATAGTGGAGGAGGCGGCAGGCAGGGCCGTACCCAATGCCGCCACGCTAGCCCTTTTTAAAGAGCGCCTCAAAGCGGGCAAAACGCTCTTGTATGTGCATGATAACTGCGGCGAAGTGGTGTTCGATAAAATTTTTATCCGCGTGATAGCCGCGCTCTACCCGCAGATATCCGTCACTTCGCTCGTGCGCGGCGGCGAGATAATAAACGACGCCACCCGCGTCGACGCGGCATTCATCGATCTTTATAAGTATGCCGCCGTTGAAGACAGCGGCGAGGCGGTCCCCGGCACCTATTTGAAGGAGCTCTCTCCCCGCGCCCGCGCTCTGTTTGAAAACAGCGACATAATAATTTCCAAGGGGCTTGGCAATTTAGAGACGCTCTACGGCGAGGGCTATAAAATCTTTTACATATTCATGTGCAAATGTGCGCACATTGCCGCCCGCTTCGGTTATGAACAGTGGCAGACGGCGTTCGTGTACGAGGGACTTTAAAAATCTGCCCGATTTTTGCACTATTATGTCAATACGCCGCGACTAAGCCCGCGGCGGCAAAATTTTCTGTACAACCGCGCAATGTTGTGCTATAATACCCGTGTTTTCAGGAGGTCATATGAAATCTAAAATATTGAAAATATGCGCGCTGTGCGCGGTACCCTTTGTAGTTGCAACTGCCTCGGCGTGCGGCGGCACGCAGATAGGCGAGAACAAGAGCTATTACCTTCAGGACGACGGCTTATATCCTGCAGTCGCCGCTCCGTATGAGGAGGAGAGCAGGGCGGCTATATCCCGCTGGGAGAGCGCCTCTGCCTCCGAGCGCGACGATGTGGCAAAGGAAGTTGCCGCCGAGCTCTATGCCTACGCCTGCTATAACGAGGAGTATGCGGATAAATACGTATACTTCTCCTCGCAGACGGGCTCGACTGACCTCGGCTCAAGCGGCAGCGGCGACGTCACCACGCAGAACTATAAGCTCATCATTCACCAGGGCGCAAATACCCCCGGTTATAAGTATCATTACACTTTAAAGAAGGTCAACGAGGCCGCGGGCACGATAAATACCTTCCGTAACCTGTTTGAGTCGGCCCGCCTGCGCTTTGTTGAAGATACCAACAAGCTGTATAGGTTCGAGGGCGACAATATCCGCTATGGAACTGACGAAAGCGGCGCAGATACCGATATCCTCACATGCGACTGGGAGACAGGCTCCGACTGGGGCACCGACGACCCGCCCATAGTTAAGCGCGAGGATAAGCTTGACCTTGCCGGTATAGAATCAGACATTATTGCGCTTTCAGAAGACGGAGAGGCGGTAATTCACGGCAACGTAAATATCCTTGCCGACAACATTGTAAAGAGCGCCACCATAACCGAGGGCGAGTTCGACGGCCACGCCGTCTATGAGATAGTTATGGAGCTCGACCCCGAAGTTGCCAGCGCCGACCCTGCATCTGCGGCGATGCTTGCAAACGCCAACAGCGCCGAGGAGTGCGGCTGGGTGAACGACGAAGAGGGCAACGGGCCGACGATAACATTCCAGATATGGGACAACGGCCTTATGAAGTACTATAAGATAGACGAAACCTGGGAAGGCAGAATAAAAGTAGCCATTCTCTCCTATTCGGGCGGAGCCGACACCGAGACAGAGGTGTGGTACAGCTATTCCGACCGCGACACTGATATGGAAGATAAGCTTGCCATGCTTGAGGACGCCAAAACCGCCCGCGGCTGATTTCCGTATTCTGCTTATTAAACAAACGACAAGACCTCCGCGCTGAAGCGGTCCGCTTTTTCGGACCAAGCAAAACGGCGCGGGGGCTTCATTTTAAGGTGATTGCCATGGACTATAAAATTGCTATCTGTGACGACAGCTCTGCCGACAGGGAGTATATATCCTCTCTCGTGACCCGCTGGGCGGAGAGGGAGGGGCACACCGCCGCGCTCTCCACATTTTGTTCGGCCGAGGAGTTTTTGTTCGGTTACGAAGAGGATCCGAACTTTGATATATTGCTTTTGGATATAGAGATGGGCGGCATGGACGGCGTTACGATGGCAAAAAAATTGCGCCGCGTGAACGACTCGGTGCAGATAATTTTCGTAACCGGTTATAACGACTATATCGCCGAGGGCTACGAGGTGGCCGCGCTGCATTATCTTTTAAAGCCCGTGAACGAAGGTAAGCTCTTCTCTGTGCTAAACCGCGCCGCCGAAAAACTCAAAAGAGACGAAAAGGTGCTTAAATTCGAAGTCGGCGGAGAGGTTTCGCGCGTACCCATATATAAAATCAGATATGCCGAGGTGTTCGGCAACTATGTCACCATTCACGCCGCCGAGAATGTCACCGTAAAGATGACTCTTGGCGAGCTTGAGCGCGAGCTCGACGAGCGTTTTTACCGC
Source organism: Candidatus Coproplasma stercoripullorum (assembly GCA_018712405.1). Classification (GTDB taxonomy): domain Bacteria; phylum Bacillota; class Clostridia; order Christensenellales; family Borkfalkiaceae; genus Coproplasma; species Coproplasma stercoripullorum. The sequence continues at coordinate 3,744 of DVHB01000076.1, read as the reverse complement.
GTCAGCCGCTCGGCCATAGTAAATTTAACGTACATCTCCCGCGTGACCAAGACTGAGATAAAGCTGTCCGAAGGCTCCGTCGTTCCCCTCCCCCGCGGCGCCTACGATGGCGTAAACAGGGCGATAATAAATATGAAATAGGTTCACGAATTTTTCGCACTGGTGACGCACGAAAAATTCCGTGATTTGGGAAACTAAGTTTCCCTGTCGGCGATTTTTAATGGCTCTCATATTGTATAATCGCCGACATTCCCTTCCAGTGCGCGAGGGCTTTGACCGCTGCTTTGCCGAGGGACTCCCGCTTTCGGGAAACGGCAAAACGTGCTGCCGCAGCAAATAGGGTCGCGCTGGCGCAGGGAAACCTGCTTGCGCACATTTATTATTTTAAGAGTTCACGAAATACTCGCGCGCGGCCCGCGCGAGTATTTCGTGAAGGAGTTTTTATGGAAATATTTTCAAAAAAACTTGATAAAAAAATAGCCTCCTACCAGCAGGAGCTGATAGAGACGCACTACCGCGAGGTAGACAATATGTACCGCCAGATACGCGGCTGGCGGCACGACTACCGCAACCATATCCAGACGATGAAGGCCTATGCCGCGGCGGGCGATTGGGAGGCGATAAAGAACTATCTCGACCTTCTGGATAAGGACCTGACCACCGTCGATACGGTGATAAAGACGGGCAACGCCATGACGGACGCGATACTCAACTCCAAGATATCGCTCGCGAAGGCAAAGCACATACAGGTCGTCGCCGACGCGCACATTCCCGTAAAATTAAAGACTTCGGAGATAGATCTGTGCTGTATAATAGGCAACCTGTTCGACAATGCGATAGATGCGAGCGAAAAACTGCCCGAGGACGAGCGCGTCATCCGCGTGTATATGGACATAAAGGGCACGCAGCTGTATATCTCATTCACGAACTTCACGGCGGGAAAAAAGCTGAAAAAGCAGGGCAATATGTTCGCCACCACCAAGGGCGAGGGACACGGCTTCGGCCTCGTGCGCATCGACGCCATCGTGGAGCGGCTCGAGGGCTACATAAGCCGCAACAGCGAAGACGGCGCCTTCACCACAGAAATTCTGCTCCCGCAGGAGTAAAATTGCGCCCAATCGCCCGTTTTGCCGCCCAAAATTTACAATTCGTCACCCCGGAACAACAATCCGTCCCCAAGGCGCGCGGGGACGAATTTTTATGTTATGATATTATCGTAAACAAAATGCAGCCGGGCGGCAATAACTAAAAGCTTTTAGCACTCGGCTAAGGAGAACGAACTTTGGAAAAGGTAAAGACTAAAAAAGAAAGGCCGCCCAAGCCCAAATACAATATGTGGCAAAATTCTGCATATATGATACGGCTTGCCTGGTCGGTCAAGGAAAAGAAGGTCATCTTCATCGGTCTTGCAATGGCGCTTTTAACGGTTGCGCTCAGCCTTATAGAACTGTACGTCGTGCCCGTGATACTCTCCATCATAGAGACTCACGCGCCCATAGGCGAGATCGTTATAATAATCGCCGCCTTCACCGCGGGCCTTATGGCTGTAACAGCAGCTAAGAGCTATTTCGACATCAACCACCTGTATGGGAAGATCTCGGTGCGCACAGAGATAATAAATATGATCAACGACAAGGGCGCGACCACCTCCTACCCCAACCTGTTCGACGACAATTTCAATAAGCTGCTGTCTAAATCGATAGAGTGCACAAACGGCAACGAGCAGGCCACAGAGGCTATATGGAAGACTCTAACCGAGCTTACCGCCAACATGATAGGCTTTATAATCTATCTTTGCCTGTTCACCTTCGTTCAGCCGCTCCTCATCGTCCTCGTCATCGTCACCACGGTGATAAGCTACTTCGTGGGCAACCGCCTCAACGAATACGGCTACCGCCACCGCGAGGAGGAGGCGGAGTACGAACGGCACATGGAATATGTGATAACCAAGGCAAGCGACTTCACCGCCGCAAAGGATATCCGCATATTCGGCCTTCGCCCGTGGCTCTCGGAGCTGTATAATAAGGGCATGGCCGCCTTCACCGCCTTCCACAACAGGGCAGAGGGAGTGTATATCTGGGCAAGGATATGCGACATCGTGCTAACATTTCTTCGCAACGGCGCGGCATACGCTTTGCTGATATATATGGTCATACAGAATGAAATAACTGTGGCCGAATTTCTGCTGTACTTCACCGCCGTTGACGGCTTCACTCGGTGGGTGACGGGCATCTTGAGCGGCATGAACACGCTGCACAAGCAGTCGCTCGAGATCTCTACCGTGCGCGAGTTTCTGGAATATCCCGAGGAATTTAAATTCGAGGGCGGCGAGCCCATACCTCAAAGTCCCGACGGTCAGCATGTGCTGGAGCTGAAGGACGTCAGCTTCCGCTACCCCGGCGTCGGGGACTATACCTTAAAAAATATCAACTTAACTTTGCATAAAGGTGAAAAGCTGGCCGTCGTCGGCCTCAACGGCGCGGGCAAGACCACGCTGGTAAAACTGATGTGCGGCTTTTTAGATCCTACCGAGGGCGCCGTGCTTTTGGACGGCAGGGACATCCGCACCTTCGACCGCATTGAATACTACAAATTGTTTTCTGCGGTGTTCCAGCAGTTCACCCTGCTCGCCTGCACCGTGGCGGCAAACGTGGCGCAGAGCGAGGATAATATCGATATGCCCCGCGTTAAAGACTGCATACAAAAGGCGGGGCTCAAAGATAAGATAGAGAGTCTGCCCGAGGGGTACCAAACCAAGCTCAACCGCGAGGTGTATGACGACGCCGTCATGCTCTCGGGCGGCGAAACTCAGCGCCTCATGCTCGCCCGCGCGCTGTATAAAAATGCGCCCTTCATCATGCTCGACGAGCCGACGGCGGCGCTCGACCCCATCGCCGAGGCCGATATGTATTCAAAATACAACGAGATGACCAAAGCTCACTCCTCGGTGTACATATCCCACCGGCTGGCCTCCACAAGGTTCTGCGACAGGATAATTCTCATATCGGGCGGCGTCATCGCCGAAGAGGGTACGCACGAACAGCTACCCTACGGAGGGGGAGATCCTCTTAAACGGCATAAATGTCAAAAAATACAGGTATGACGAATATATGAACATCTTTTCTGTGGTGTTCCAGGACTTCAAGCTGTTCGCGCTTCCCCTCGGCGAAAACGTGGCCTGCCGCACGAATTACGATAGCGCCCTCGCCGAAGATTGCCTCATAAAATCGGGCTTCGGCGAAAGGCTGAAAGAGCTCCCCGCGGGGCTGGATACCTATCTGTATAAAGATTACGATAGCTCCGGCGTCGACGTCTCGGGCGGCGAGGCGCAGAAGATAGCCATCGCGCGCTCGCTCTATAAAGACGCGCCGTTTATAATTTTGGACGAACCTACTGCCGCGCTCGACGCCGTGGCCGAGGCGGAGATCTACTCTAAGTTCGACGAGATCGCGGGCGACAAGACGGCGATATACATCAGTCACCGCCTGTCGTCCTGCAAGTTCTGCGACGAGATAGCCGTGTTCGACGGGGGCGCAGTGGTGCAGTACGGCTCGCACGAACAGCTCGTCGCCGATGAGACGGGCAAATATTTCGTGCTATGGCACGCGCAGGCGCAGTACTACGCCGCCCCGCCTGCCTGAGGTGACTCTACCCCGCGCGCCCTTGTGTTAGCGGGAGGGGGTATGAAACTTAAAACTTAAAATTAAGTGCCGAATGGAGCGGCGCCGCGCAAAATGCGCGGCG
>DVHB01000075.1 GCA_018712405.1 Candidatus Coproplasma stercoripullorum | reverse complement strand
ATCCGCTGTTTGTAGAACTGCAATGTTCGTCCCTCTTTGCGCAATTTTAAGGGCCCACGGAGCGCATAATTGCGCAAATTCACCTCAGGTGAGCTCGCTTTCGCGACAAATTGGGTCGCGCTGGCGCAGGGAAACCCTGCTTGCGCCGTCAATTATTTTAGAAATTTAATTCAAATATTTTGACGTGTAAAAAAATTAAATCGATAATCAATTAAATAATATTTTTAAAGTTATAGTTTTAAGGAGAAAATATTTTTATGAAAAAACTTGTAACCATGGGCGAAATCATGCTTCGCCTCTCCACCCCCAACAATGAGAAGTTCATTCAGGCCGACGAGTTCGACATCAACTACGGCGGCGGCGAGGCTAACGTTGCCGTATCGTGCGCCAACTACGGCCACAATGCCGAATTTGTCACCGCGCTCCCCGCAAACGAGCTCGGAGACTGCGCTGTGGCCGCGCTCAGAAAGTACGGCGTTGAAACAAAGCACATCGCCCGCTGCGGCGAGAGGCTGGGCATCTATTACCTCGAGAGCGGCTCGGCAATGCGCCCCTCCAAGGTAGTTTACGACAGGGCCCATTCCTCGATAACCACGGCGACCGCCGCCGATTTCGACTTCGACGATATTTTCAAGGACGCCGACTGGTTCCACTTTACGGGCATAACCCCAGCCGTATCCGACAGCGCCGCCGTTCTCACCGAAGAGGCGTTAAAGGCCGCCAAAAAGCACGGCGTTACCGTCTCTGTCGACCTCAATTTCCGCAAGAAACTGTGGTCGAGCGAAAAGGCGCAGAAGGTCATGACCGGCCTCATGAAGTATGTTGACGTGTGCATCGGCAACGAAGAGGATGCCGAGCTCGTTCTCGGCTTCAAGCCCGCTTCCACCGACGTGACCTCCGGCAAGCTCAACCTCGAGGGCTACAAGTCGATATTCGAGCAGATGGTCGCAAAATTCGGCTTCAAGTATGCAATATCATCCCTCCGCGTGAGCCACTCCGCCTCCGATAACGGCTGGTCTGCCTGCATCTACAACGGCGAGACGGGCGAGTTCTACCACTCCAGGGAATACAGGATAACCCCCATAGTCGACCGCGTAGGCGGCGGCGACAGCTTTGCCGGCGGCGTAATCTGCGGCTTCCTCGACGGCAAGGACTTCAAGTCTGCCCTCGAGTTCGGCGTTGCAGCCTCCGCGCTCAAGCACACCATCCCCGGCGACTTCAACCTTGTATCCCGCAAGGAAGTTGAGGCGCTCGCCGGCGGCGACGGCAGCGGCCGCGTTCAGAGATAATGAAGATAGCATTCCGCACGCACGACCTCGGCGTGAAGGGGCTGGAGCCCGCCATAAAAAAGTGCAATGACTGCGGCATATCTGCCGTCCAACTGGTTGCGTATAAGTTCATGGACGAGCTCAAGTATGCGCCCCGGCAGCTGAACGAACAAAATTCGGCTGCCATAGGGGCGGCCCTTAAAGAGGCGGGCATCGACGTCGCGCTCATCGGCGCCTACTTCAATCCCGTCCACTCCGATCCCGAAAAGGTGTCAAACGGAGTGGCGGTGTTCAAAGAATACTTAAAGTATTGTAAAAACCTCGGCTGCAACATAGTCGGCTCGGAGACGGGCTCGTATAACGACGATAAGTGGACATATAACCCTTTAAATCGCACGCCCGAGGCGTTCGGCAGGGTGGTTATGACTTTCCGCGGCCTCGCGGAATACGCCGAAAAGTTGGGCGTAAATATCGGAATGGAGGGAGCTGCGGGGCACTGCTGCTACGACGTGAAAACGTTAAAGCGCGCCGTCGACATCATAAATATGCCCAACGTGCAGGTCATCTTCGACATATACAACTATCTCGACGCCTCCAATCACGAGCGCTACCTCGAGATTTTAGACGAGGGGTTAGAGGCGTTTGCGGGCAAGATACGCGTGTTCCACATAAAGGACTATGTGTTTGAAGAGGGCAAGGTAAAGCAGGTGCCGCCCGGTACGGGACTCTTTGATTTCGACGCCATTTTATCGCGCATAAAGGCATATGATAAAGACGCGTATCTGGTGCTCGAGGGCACCACGGGCGAAAATATATTGCCGTGCATAAAGTTTATACGCGACAAATGGAACGCCGTTTAAAACTTTTGCGGCAGAAATCTGACAGAAATCTGTTGGCCGATTTAAGGAGGTCTTATGAAATTTGACATAAGGTATGCAAATCATCCCGACGATTCCAAACATTACGATACAAAGGAGCTTCGGGAAAAATATCTGATCGAAAAACTGTTCGCGGAGGACGACATTTTACTTACGTACTCTCATCAGGACAGGATAATCGCGGGCGGCGCCATGCCTGTCAAAGAAAAGTTATCTTTGGGCACGTTCAAAGAGCTTGCCACCAACTTCTTTTTGGAAAGGCGCGAAATGGGCGTTATAAACATCGGCGGCGCGGGCACTATCACGCTCGACGGCAAGGTCTATAACATCGGCTTTAAAGAGGGCATATATATCGGCATGGGCACCAAGGAAGTCACCTTCGCCTCCGACGACCCTTCAAAGCCCGCCAAGTTCTATCTCAACTCCAGCCCCGCGCACAAGTCGTACCCCACGGTAAAGATAACCAAGCCCGTAGAGGGCGTTCCCGCACCCGAGGGCACGGCGTACTGCATACAGCGCCACCTCGGCACGGTTGAGGGCATGAACAAGCGCACCATCAACCAGTTCATAATCGGCGGCGTGTGCCAAAGCTGCCAGCTCTCCATGGGCATGACCGAGCTCGACGTGGGCAGCGCGTGGAATACCCTTCCCAGCCACACGCACGAAAGACGCATGGAAGTTTATATGTACTTCGAACTTCCCGAAACCGAGGCGGTGTTCCATCTCATGGGCACCCCGCAGGAGACGCGCCACATCGTCATGCACAACGAGCAGGCCGTCATCTCCCCCAGCTGGTCCATCCACACGGGCGTGGGCACAATGAATTACACCTTTATCTGGGGCATGTGCGGCGAGAACCAGACGTATGATGATATGGATAATATCGCCACGAAGGACCTGCGCTAAGTAACTTAATCCGTTTGGCCTCGTATATGCTTCGCAATACGGTGTCAGGCTCCGCTTTCCTCGGGTCACGTACGTCAGTGTACGCTCCCCGTCGTAAATGCTCGCTTTCCTGGTCTTGCTCGCATCTCCGAGGGTTATCCGGGCTGGAATTAATGTAAAAATTATTTTAAAAAATTAATGTCGCAAGGCGGACATGCGCCGCCGCGGCAGGACACAATTTGTCGCGAAAGCGGCAGATGTCTCCCGCAGGGAAACGGCAGAAGAGAGGCAAGGGCGAATTTAGTTCGGCCGTTAAGCCTTGTTATGGCCTTATTATAAATCTCACGGCAAAGATTTTTGCGCAGAGAACCCCTCCGCCGCTATGCGGCACCTCCCCTAAAATGGGAGGCAGGGCGATTTGCGTGAACATATTTCAAAATACTTACGTTGCAAGCAGGGTGTCTCGCCGCCATTAAAGTAATGGCATGGCGGCTCGGTCACCGCAAGCGCTTTTGCTTATGCGCTTGTTCATCTCATTTCGCCACGCACAATGGGTGTCCATTGTGCTATGAAATGCCTCATTCGTCCTGTGCTGCAAGACCCAATTTGCTGAGGCAGCAGCCTCAGCAAAGGTGAATGTCTGCGATTATATAAAAGGTGAGCCTTTAAAAATCGCAGACAGAGGAGCTGGCTCCTCATCTCACGGAAAAATATTTGCGTCACCGGCAAAGATTTTTCGTGAATAAATGTAAAATCAATAATGCCGAGGAAGTACAAGGCTGAATTTACTTCAGCCGTTAAGTACTTCCACGACAAAATAAAAATCTCACGGAAAAAGATTTTGCCGTAGGCAAAAGATTTTTCGTGAAAAGTGTATAGGGGAAAATAATAATGTCACATCTCATCTTAAAAGACGTAAACAAAGTTTATCCGAACGGTTTCCACGCCGTGCACGACTTCAACCTCGAGATAAACGACGGCGAATTTATCTGCCTCGTCGGCTCGTCCGGCTGCGGCAAGTCTACGACGCTGCGCATGATCGCGGGACTGGAAGAGATATCTTCGGGCGAATTTTACATAGACGGTAAGCTCGCCAACCAGATGACCTCCAAAGAGAGGGGCATTGCGATGGTATTCCAGTCGTACGCGCTCTATCCGCACCTCACCGTGTACGAAAATCTCGCCTTCGGCCTCATGCTCGAGGGAATCGACGCAGATATCATCGAAGAGAAGGTCCAGGCGACCGCAAAGATTCTCGGCCTCACCGACTATCTCGAAAGGTTCCCCCGCCAGCTCTCCGGCGGCCAGCAGCAGCGCGTAGCGGTAGGCCGCGCGCTCATCAGAAAGGTTAATATCTTCCTCATGGACGAGCCTTTATCCAACCTCGACGCAAAGCAGCGCGTTACCATGCGTTCTGAGATAAAGCAGATCCACCGCGGCATCGGCGCCACGACTATTTACGTTACTCACGACCAGACCGAGGCCATGACCATGTCCGACAGGATAGTAGTTATGAAACTGGGCGTCATACAGCAGGTAGGCACCCCGTTTGAACTGTATTTCTATCCCCGCAACCTCTTTGTGGCGGGCTTCATCGGCGAGCCTCCCATGAATTTCCTGAACGGCAAAGTGGAGGATGGAAAACTGGTCACCGAGGAGGATGAGGACAACGTTGTCGACATTGCTCCCATAGTTAAAGACGTAGCCTCGCTCGAAGGAAAAGAGGTGGTATTTGCGTTCAGGCCCGAGGGCATAAAACTCGTAAAAGATGGCGAAGATGCGCCCGAGGGCTATAAATTCACCGCCATGGTCGAACTCACCGAACTTCTCGGCGACGTAACCAACGTATATGCCAACATAGACGGCAAAAATGTAATACTCAAGGTCAACCCTCACGATACTCCCGCAAGAGGCTCGGAGTGCACATTCGTCGTGCCCTATAAGGCGGCGTATCTGTATGATAAGGAGACGGAGCTGGCGGTTGAGTCAGATATCGTTCGCCATTGAGTTCACGAAAAATCTTTTGCCTGTGGCAAAATCTTTTTCCGTGAGGGAGATAAAAGGTCGTAAAAGCGCTTAACGGCGAAAGTAAATTCCGCCTTGCGCTTTTTCGGCATGAGTATTTCTGAAATTTTTAATGCGTAGATTTTTATGAGCCGCAGAGTAAGTTTTAACGCGCGGGCCACCGCGCTGACTTCCTCTGCTCATGCCGCAATAAACGACGTTTTAACGCAAATACTACTTAAAATCTTTTACGAGGTGTCTATTTTTTATGGAACAGCTTAATAAAAAAATTCACTCAAAACCTGAGAGAAAAATCAAGATAATGCAGTTCGGAGAGGGCAATTTCCTCCGCGCATTCGTTGAATGGATCCTGCAGGATTTGAACGATAAGGGCGCGATTTCGGCCGACGTGGTGGTAGTTCAGCCCATGCCCCTCGGCAGGGTAAAGGATATCGCCGCGCAGGACGGTCTGTATACTCTGCGTCTCGAAGGCATCGACAAGGGCGAAAGGGTAAAAAAGAGCGAGATAATCGACGTCATCGGCGACTGCGTAAACCCCTTCACCGACTATGAAAAGTTCCTCCGCTACGGCGAGAGCGAAGATCTTCAGATAATAATTTCCAATACGACTGAGGCGGGCATTGCGCTCGATACTACAGATACCGACTTCACGGTATGCCCCAAGTCATTCCCCGGCAAGCTCCTCGCCCTCCTAAAGCGCAGGTACGATAAATTCGGCGGCGCGGCGGATAAGGGCCTTGCCATCGTTCCCTGCGAACTCATCGACAATAACGGCGACGAGCTCTACAGGGTGCTCACCGAGCTTGCAAAGGTCAACAACATGGATGAAAAGTTCATAGAGTGGATGCAGACTGCCAACCACTTCACGTCCACGCTCGTCGACCGCATAGTCCCCGGCTATCCCAAGGCGGAGATCCCCGCAATCCGGGAGGAGACGGGATATATCGACAACAACGTCGTAAAGGGCGAAATTTTCCACCTGTGGGTCTTAAAGAAGGAGCCCTTTGTGCAGAAGGTGCTTCCCGCCGACTCCACCGGCCTCAACGTCATCTTCGCCGACGACATAAAGCCCTACAAACAGCGTAAAGTTAAAATTCTCAACGGTTCGCATACGGCGCTCGTACCCGTTGCGTACCTCTGCGGCATAGACACCGTGGGCGAATCCATGGCCGACCCCACGATAGGCAAGTATGTGCGCGACTTCATCTTTGGCGAAGTAAATCCCACGATAGACCTGCCTCAGGATCAGATGACGGCGTTTGCAAACAGCGTTATCGAGCGTTACCAGAACCCCTTCATCAGGCACGAGCTCATGTCGATCGCGCTCAACTCCACCACAAAGTTCAAAACCAGGCTTCTGCCCACCCTTTTGGACTATGTGCGCATATTTGGTAAGCTTCCCGAGCATCTCATATTCTCCTTCGCGGCCATAATCGAATTCCACAAGGGCAAGAGGGGCGATCAGGATATCGCCTTGAAGGACGACCCTTCATACCTTGCCTTCTGGCACAGGCTGTGGGCGGAATTCGACGGCGACTATCTCGCCATGGCAAAGAAGGTGCTCGCCTGGGAAGAGGCGTGGGATATGGATATGAATACCATTCACCCCGAAATCGCCGAAAAGGTCGCTTCGCGCCTTGAGGATATCGATAAGAACGGCATGAGAGACGCCGTGGAAAGGTTTGTAAATGGCTAAATCGACTATCATAATCAACGGGCTCGACAATGTCGCCGTCGCCCTGCGCGATTTAAATGCGGGGGAGACGCATGAGGGAGTGACCCTTAAGGAGGACATAACCAAGGGCCACAAGTTTGCCCTGCGCGACATAGAGAAGGGCGAAGAGATAATAAAATACGGCTCCAGCATAGCCTATGCCACCGCCGATATCCCCGCGGGCTGCCACGTGCATACGCACAACGTGCATACCAACCTTTCGGAGAATCTTGAATATACTTACAACAAGGTGGAGTGCCCCGTAAAAAAGGCGGTGCCCCGCAAGATAAATGTGTACCAAAGGGCAAACGGCGACGTGGGCATACGCAACGAACTGTGGATAATTCCCACCGTGGGCTGCGTAAACGGCCAGGCCAAGCTCATCGCCGATACCTTCAAGGAAAAGTACGGCACCGAGGGCTTCGACGGCATATTCGTGTTCACGCACCCCTACGGCTGCTCGCAGCTGGGCGACGACCACGAGCGCACCAAGCTCATCTTGCAGAAGATGGTGCGCCATCCCAATGCAGGGGGCGTGCTCGTTGTGGGCCTCGGCTGTGAAAACAACCAGATGGGCCCCTTTAAAGAGGGACTCGGGCCCGTGGACGAAAGCCGCGTAAAGTTCCTCATCTGCCAGGACGAGGAGGACGAGATAGCGGCGGGCGTTGCGCTCGTGAAAGAGATCGCAGACGCAATAAAGGGCGACAAGAGGGTGGAGAGGGACATGTCCTGCCTCAAAGTCGGCTTGAAGTGCGGCGGCTCCGACGGCCTTTCGGGAATTACGGCAAACCCGCTCGTGGGGCTTTTCTCCGACTATATCGTGGCGTGCGGCGGCACCACCGTGCTCACCGAAGTGCCCGAGATGTTCGGCGCCGAGCAGAAGCTCATGAACAGGGCAAAGGATATGGCCACCTTTGAAAAGGTAGTGAAGCTGATAAACGATTTCAAGGACTATTTCCGCAGGAACGGTCAGGTCGTTTATGAAAACCCCTCGCCGGGCAATAAGGCGGGCGGCATCACCACGCTTGAAGATAAGTCTCTGGGCTGCACGCAGAAGTCCGGCTCCACGGCCGTGCAGGACGTCGTGTTCGACGACGGCTATATCACGCAGAAGGGGCTCAATCTTTTGAACGGCCCGGGCAACGACATGGTTGCCGTGACCAATTTAGGCGCGGCGGGCTGCCACCTCGTGCTGTTCACAACGGGCAGGGGTACGCCGTTCGGCGGCTTCGTGCCCACAATCAAGATCGCGACGAACAACGAACTCGCCGCCAAAAAGTCCAACTGGATAGATTTCAACGCGGGCGCGGTGCTCGATACCGATTTCTCCGTTCAGCTTGAAAAGCTCATCGACCTCGTTGCGGAGATCGTAAACGGCAAGCCCGCAAAGAACGAGCTCAATAACACCCGCGAGCTTGCTATTTTTAAAACAGGAGTAACGTTATAATATGAAAGATTTTATGGATAAAGATTTTCTGTTGGAGACAGAGACGGCGAGAAAACTGTATCACGAACACGCCGAGGATATGCCCATAATCGACTATCACTGTCATCTCCCCCCGAAGGAAATATACGAGGACAAGAAGTTCCGCAACCTCGCCGAGGCTTGGCTGGGCGCCGGCGACAGGTATGGCGACCATTATAAGTGGCGCGCTCTCCGCGCAAGGGGATACGAGGAGGACTCCATCTCCGGTCCCGACGACGATTACAAGAAATATAGGCAGTTTGTCGACTCTATGCCCTATTTTGTTGGCAATCCTCTCTATACCTGGTCGCATCTCGAGATGCAGCGCTATTTCGGCATAAAGGACATAATCTGCCCCGCAAACGCCGATAAGATCTGGAACGAAGCCAACAAAAAGCTGGAAACCCTCACCGCGCGTGAGATGATGTATAAGTTCAACGTTAAAACGGTTTGCACCACCGACGATCCCGTCGACAGCCTCGAGTGGCACAAGAAGATGGCGGAGGACAAGACCTTAAAGGTAAAGGTGCGCCCCGCGTTCCGTCCCGATAAGGCGATAAATGTGGAGCTGGAGTGGTTCGCCCCCTGGGTAAAGCAGCTTGCAGACGTCTGGGGAAAGCCCATTTCCACGCTCGAGGATATGTGCAACGCGCTTGAGGCAAGGGTCGACTTCTTCGATTCCATGGGCGCGCGCGTATCCGACCACGCGCTCGATGTCGTGCATTACGCCCCCGCAACCTACGAAGAGGCCAACGCCGTATTCTTGAAGGGCATGAAGGGCGAGCATATCACCGACGAGGAGCAGGATAAGTATAAGGGCTATATCCTCGTATTCCTCGGCAAGCAGTATGCAAAGCACGGCTGGGTACAGCAGTACCACATCGGCGCTCTCAGAAACAACTCAAAGACCATGCTTAAAAAGATAGGCCCCGACACCGGCTTCGACGCTATCGGCGACGAGGTGTACATGGCCAAGCTCTCCGCCCTCCTGGGCGCGCTCGATATGGAAAACGCCCTGCCCAAGACCATTTTATACTGCCTCAACAACCGCGACAACTATGCGCTCACCGTGCTCGCAGGCTGTTTCCAGAAGGAGGGCATGAAGGGCCGCGTACAGGTCGGCACCGCGTGGTGGTTCCTCGATCAGATCGACGGCATGAAGCAGAATCTTGAAACTCTGATGCAGGTCGGCCTTGTTGCTCAGTCTGTTGGCATGCTCACCGACAGCCGTTCCTTCCTCTCATATCCCCGCCACGAGCTCTATCGCAGAATACTCTGCAACATGCTCGGCAACCTCGTCGAAAACGGCCTCTATCCCGCTTCGGAGATAAAGACTCTCGAAAAGATTGTGGAGGATGTGTGCTACAACAACGCCGCTTCTTATTTCGGCTTCACTGATTAAGTGCTCCGCCTGCCCTCGCATATGCGTCGCATTACATTGTCGCTGTTACGGTTTCGTTCAGTCACTTACGCTTTAGTAAGCCCCTTCGCGGCGTTCCGTCAGCTCCGCGTACTGCTCGCATCTCCGAGGTCATTATTGGCAGGTATAATAAGGTGAAAATTAATGCGCCGCGCGGCAGAAGCCGCGCGGCGCATTTGGCGTTCGTTGCGGCATATGTGCGGGGCAATTTTAAAAATCATGCTTTCATACGTTTGCTTGAATTTTGCATTTGATCTTCTGGGAAATGCGATATTTGCGGCATATGTGCGGGGCAATGGGCCTGTCCACCGCTCATTGCGTAGCTGAAAGGCAACTTTTAATTTTTCAGGTGTTGACTAAACGGCAAAATAGATATAAAATATAGTCGTATGGATAGGGCAAAGAAAGCTGTTTTAAAAGACTATGCAAAGCGCTATGCGCTGATAACCGTCGGGTGCATACTGTACGCCGTGGGCGTAATAATGTTCCTGCAGGCGGGCGGCCTTGCGGGCGGCGGCGTTACCGGTATCGCGCTGATTGTAAACGAGGTCTCCGGTTTTTCCACGGGTATAACCGCGTTTATTTTGAACGTGCCCCTGCTCTTATGGGGCTGGAAGGTGTTCGGCCGCGATTTTTTCCTGTCTACGCTGTATGTGATAGCGCTCTCCTCTGTGCTCATGTGGCTCACCGAGCACATCTTCTTTAACTGGATGCCCGAAAGGTGGGGCGAGGAGCTTTTGCCCTTTACGCAGAATATGCTCATAAATTCGGTCACGGGCGGCGCGATATACGGGCTGGGCATGGGGCTGATATTCAGGTGCGGCTCCTCTTCGGGCGGTACGGATATACCCATAAAGGTACTGCGCAAAAAGTTCCGCCACATAAGCACGGGTGTGATAACCATGGTCACCGACCTTGTTATAGTCGCGTGCTCGGCGTTCGCCTACCGCGAAAACACGCTCGAGGTGCTGTTCTACACGGTGATATCCATAGTCGTCTACACCGTCGTGTTCGACTGGGTGCTCTACGGCGGCAACTCTGCCAAGATGGTGTTCATAATCTCCGCCGAACAGCCTGCAAACCACATATCCTCGCGCGTTTTGAAGGAGCTCGACGCGGGCGCCACGTTTATCGACGCCAGGGGCGCCTATTCGGGGAACGACAAAAAGGTGCTTTTATGCGTGGTAAAGCCCGTGGTGTATCCGCGTCTGAGGGATATAGTGCGGGAGGAGGACAGGGAGGCGTTCATGATAGTTTCCTCGGCGAAGGAGATCTACGGCGAGGGGTATATATCGCCCGATTCCGATGAGCTGTAGCCGCTCGCCGTCGTTTATCCGCCGCATAATACGGCCTGTCGAATTTGTATTTCTGATGATCTTGATTTAAGTGTTACGATATGAAAAGGCGGGGCCGCGCGCGCATGCGCGGCCCCGCCTTTTATGGTAATATACGGGCATGCCCAGGCGGTAAGACCGCAAAATACGCTATAAAATAACAAAGGACGCGCAAATATGCGCGTCCTTTGCTGTTACTATGTTTTATCATAGTTTATATGGTACGGGCATGGGAATGACGGCTGTTCAAAGCCCGAACTTTTCGGCCGCGCGCCTGCACAGCGCGGCATATTCCGCCGCCTCGGCTTCGGTGAGCTGTCTGCACCAGTCCACGGGCGAAATTTGCGCGCCGCTCAAGTTAAAATATCCGAAGCGCGCCGTCTTATATCGGTAGGTGTCGTTCCACCTGTCGAAGAGAGCGGGCGCGATGTGGCCGCTTGCGCGGCAGTTTACAAAAACGCTCTTGCCGAAGTCGCGCCACGGCCGCGCGAGGTACACGCTCCCTTCGGCGGCCCCGCCGTCCTTAAGGTCGCAGTCGTAAAAACAGAACCCGCGCTTCTGTTTCAAGGAGTGTGCGGGCGCGGCGATGTATGCCGCGCTCCTCCCGTCGTTCAAAGATACTATGCGGCATCTGTCGAAGTACGCCTCCGCACAGCCGAAGATGAAGTCCACCGTCCCGCATATTTCGCAGTCCTTGAAGTAGTGAAGCGCGCCGCCCTCCATATACAGCTCGTCGCGCGGCATGAACCCGTCGTAATATCCCTCGTCGGTTATTCCCGCGTAGCGCACCACCAGATCGTCGGGGAAGGGCGCCATAAACAGCGTGTCCTGCGTGGATACCAGCTTCATGTTCACTGCCGAAAAGGCCCTGGCGTTGACCGAAAGGGCCACGCACTGCCCGACTTTTACGGGGTCGGCGTTGGAATTTTCTATCGTAAAGTTCTCAAGCCGCACGTTTTCACCCGTTACACACACGGTGTATGTGCGGAATGTGGTGTATTCCATGCCGTCGGCGTGCTTCTTGCGGGCATAGTCGTCAAACGTTATCACCGTCTTTTCGCGGTCGGCGCCTATAATTTTCACATCGGAGCGTGAAATTTTTATCTTCTGCCTGTACACGCCCTCAGTCAGATATATTGTGGCGGGCGGGGTCAGATTATCCAAAATATGCTGTAAATCGTCGTTCGGGGTTGCATTTATTACTGTCATTGCGGCCTCCTGTATTGCAGATTTTCCACTTGTCAATTATTTTAGCATAATTTTTTTTGTGAAACAATTAAAAAAGGTATTGCAATTTAAAATTAGCCATGTTATAATGAGTAAGCTAAATGTTAGAACATAACACAATAAGGGAAAATGATTTGTGAATTACATTAAAATATGAGTAAAAATGGATCAAGGATAATTTCATTCGGCAGATACCGTGCCACCGATCTGATCATATTTGCGGTAATACTTGCAGTCTTCGATATAATAAGTTTCTTTGCGGTCACCGAGTGGTTTGCTTCAGACCTGACAAACTTCTTCTTCTCGATCGCCGTTCCGATATCTTTGCTCGTCATGATAAGATGGAACTGGTATGGTCTGCTCTATGCCGTCTTCGACGGCGTGTTGTATTGCGCGCTTGTCATTCTCAGTTCAGACGGCGCTTACGGTGCCGCGGCCCTGCAATATTTTCTCACATACGGAATAGGCAATGCGTTTATAGGGCTGGCGTTTCTGATGGTGCGGTTTATGGGTTACAAACGCATAGCGGGGAACGCTGGCTTTTCGGTTTTATATGCGCTGTGCGGCTGGGCGGCGCTGGAACTCGGCAGGACGATAGTTTCTTTATGTTTCGGAACGCCGGCAGGTTCGGCCTTTGCAGGTTTCTTCTTCGGCCCATCCGAGCTTTTATCCCTCGCCATGAGCGCGGTCATATTGCTCATAATGCGCAAACTTGACGGCATGCTCGAAAATCAGCGCGACTATCTCGTGAGGCTGGATAAAGAGAAAAAAGAGAGGATGCGGCGCGACACTTTCGGCGACGAACCCGTGGAGATAGATCAGGAAGCGCTCAGGTCGCTCAATAAGAAGGGCGGGGATATGTTTTAATGAGCGCTCCGGGTGCCTTTGATTAGCTGCAGTGCGCATGTGTCAGACAAACGCAGCGCGGACAGGCCGCAAGGCCTACATAATATATAATAAACAGTATATACGGCGTAAAATTCAAAATGAAATCAGGCAGGGGCATGCCCCTTATGCCGTTTTACCGTTCCTTGCGGTAAAACGGCGGCAAATATCTCTTTAAAAACGGCGTTCCGCGGCAAAACGCGGCGTATCGCAAAATAAATCTGATATCAATGCAGCTTTTTCTGTATCCGTGGCGTAGAAGCCGTCGAAGCGGAAGGCACGTCCGGGCAAACGGCGGGGCTTTTCCGTAACTCGCGGCAAAAGCGCCTTATCCGCTCCGCAAGGGGCGGAGGGCAATGGGGGACAACCGTTAAAACCGCTTGACACGAGGCGGGGCGGAGAGAACTGCGGGTATAAAATATTAACTTAAATCTTCTGTTTAAGTAGTATGGAGGGATTTATGTTCAAACTCAAGTGCGACGATTTCCTTACCAAAGACGAGGAGACAGGCGCTTATACGATGTCTCCCGACCAACAGGTAAGGGATGAAGTCGAAAAGACGCGGTGGAAGGAGATCGCCTTCAAACTCGTCACCGACTGGCGCCTGTATTTGATGCTTGTCCCGATGCTGTTCGTGTACTTCTTCTGGCGTTATTTGCCCATGACCGAACTCACGGCGGTATTCAAGGACTATTATTCAAATACGGCCGATCCTGCCTCTGGCGCGTGGTATGGTCTTGAGAACTTTATCACCGTCTATTTCACCGGCGGACAGCAGTACACGACTGAATTCTGGATGTCTTTCCGCAACACGTTCATTCTGGCGTTCTACGGCCTTCTGTTCGGCTTCCCGTTCCCCATAATTCTGGCGCTCTTCTTCAACGAGATCCGCTCGAATGTGGTAAGAAGCATCGTACAGGTGTGCGTATACCTGCCCAAGTTCATGTCGATAGTTGTTATTTCAACTCTTGCGATAACGCTGTTCGGTACCAACTCCAGCACGGGTGCGCAAGGCGTGGTCGCCCAACTGCTTACGGCCATCTGCGGCGAGAATTCTTCGCTGGGCCAGATAGCCGGAAATATCGACGCAGCCAACGGTTCGGGCCTTGTATACAGCACGCGCTACTTCAGGGCGATATATATCGTTACCGACCTTTGGGAACACGCGGGATACGACAGCATAGTGTTCTTCGCCGCGATAATCGCAGTTTCGCCGACTTCGTACGAGGCGGCGCAGATAGACGGCGCGGGCAAGATGCAGCAGATGAGATATGTGGTTATCCCCAGTATCTTATCCACCGTCGTGATAATGCTGATAATGAAGATAGGCTCGCTGCTCAACGTTTCGTATGAAAAGATATTCCTGTTCTCGACGACAGGCGGCGGAGAAGCGGCGCCGATGGGCAACTATGAAACGGCATACGTAGTTTCCGTCTGGGCGAATGCGCAGTCAAACTCAGTCTATGCGATGGCGGGCGAAATGACCAACAACCTCCTCGGTATGATCCTGGTTATAGGCGCCAACATAGTCAGCCGCAAGGCCACCGACGTATCGCTGTATTAAGGAGGAAAAGCGCTCTATGAAACGTAAAATGGAAGTATCCGAACTGATCTTCAAAATAGTGGCCTATTTCTTCCTCATAGTATTCGCTCTTATGTGCGTATATCCCTTTATATATGCCATAAGCAGCGCGTTCAGCTCACAGGCGGCAAACTCAAACGGCGAAGTCGTGCTCTGGCCCGTTGAACCCACGATAGACGCGTTCGCGTGGGCGTTCACCAACAGCCAGTTCTGGATAAGCTATTCAAACACCATATTCATGACATTCCTGGGCACGATATGGAGCTTGTTCTATTCCATTCTCGGCGCATATGCCCTTTCAAAGAAGCGCATAATGGGCCGCAGGGGCTGGAACTTCTTCCTGGTGTTCACCATGTGGTTCTCGGCGGGCGTAGTTGCAACTTACGCCAACTACCGCGACACGGCAAATATCTTTGCCGCCATCTTCGGCACGGCGGGCGAAGGCAGCACGACGCTCCCCATGTATTCCATCGACCTGAAGTGGGTGGTAGTTATCGCCATGGGTATGAACGCCACCAACATAATTCTGCTGCGCAATGCCTTCGAGGGCGTGCCCGCAGAGATAGAGGAGGCCGCCCGCATCGACGGCGCCACCGAAATGCAGGTTTTGACGAAGGTATATCTGCCCATGAGCAAGGCAACAATTGCGACTGTGGCGCTCTTCTTCGGCATATCCCGCTGGAACGGCTACTTCTGGGCGATGCGAATCATGGGCACGCAGCAGCAATATTCGTGGCCCGTGCAGGTTTATCTGCGTAACTTCATCGAGAGTTACACTTCGTTCATTACCCCGTACGACGTGGAGGCCAACCCCTGGCCTTATGACAGCACCCTCTCCATGGAGGGCTGCGCATATGCCATAGTAGTATGTTCGGTCATCCCTATTCTGATAATTTACCCCTTCATCCAGAAGTATTTCGCGAAGGGCGTAAATATGGGCGGCGTAAAGGAGTAATTGCGCCGTACAAGTTCCCGTCTGCTTTGCGGGCGGGCGACAAAAAGAATATAAACCTTTATGGTTACTCGGGTTTATATATAATTTTAAATTTTATAAGGAGAAAAGTATGAGTAAAACCAAAAAGTATTTAACAGCAATTGTCAGCCTCGTTATGGCCGGCGCACTGGTGTTCGGCTTTGCAGGCTGCGGACCTGACAATCCCGACAATCCCGACACCCCTCCCGACAAGACCGAGAGTCAGCCCAGGCTGGATGTTTCCACGGATGCGGACGGCGGTCTCAGCTACGCAGGCGGCACGGCTCTCAGCATGAACGTAGGTTACAACAATAAGACTCCCTACGGTTATATTACCTACCAGAACAATGATGCGTTGGTAACGGGCGAGTTTACCCTCTTCGGCAGCCATTATGCGGCAGGTCAGCTCAAGCCGGCATGGGCGGCGCTTCAGGAGGAACTGGACGTTACTTTTACCGATAACTTCACAAACCTCAGCTCCGACGCGCAGATCAACACTGCAATAACAGACGGCGTTCTTGCCACCTATGACGTAATAACGGGTTCTACCGCGGCGATAAACACTCAGGCCAACGCCGATACCGATCTGTTCCTCGATTTAAGCATGTATCTCGATTATTTGCCCAACTATAAGGCATTCCTCGAAGATAATCCCATAATCATGCTCTCGCTCACTAACAGCACCGATACGGGCGCTATGTATATGGCTCCCTATTTCGACGGCAATGACGATATCGAAAAGTACGAGATCGCCAACATGACGTGGATCGAAAAACTGCTCGACGGCACCGAGGCGGGCGACAGCACCACTTTCACCGCCCAGGCTACGGCCAAGCAGGCCACAACCGGCACGGCCGCCAGCAAACGCGGCGACGTGCTCGACGGAACTTCCGCTTCGGCTACTTCCTATATGGGACAGACCGGCAGCTGGTGGGTTGAAACTACCGACGTCTCCGCCGCCGACCTCAACGAGGACGGCACTGTGCCCGACGGCGTAGATACCTCGGCAACCACTACCGTAGTCGTAAATTACGACGCAGTTCTCGATGAGCTTGCCGACAGCTCCTCTGCGCTTGCACAGGCAATGACTGCAGCCGGCGTTGCAAATCCCGGCTCGCTTGAAAGCGGCAACATAGTCGACCTGCAGAACGCAGCCATCGACGAGACTGACGGCGAAGTTACAGGCGCACAGCTCCTTGCGATCCTCCGCGCCTATATCGACGTAGCTTACCAGACTAAGGACGGCGCCAAGTTCTACGACGTTCGCTCCGACGTGTTCAACGGCTACAACGCCGCATGGGACGTTGACCTCCTCGTAGCGCTCTCCCGCTGCGTAGTTACCAACACCAGCCTGCTCGACACCCAGACCGCCATGGCAGACATATACGCCATCTCCGGCCGTCAGGGTAGCACCCAGCGCTTCAACGACCTTCTGTCTCTCACCGGCGAGCTTTACGGCGAGCGCGGCCTCACATTCCGCTACGAGTATGCATATATCGACAGCGACAACAGCATTAAGGACGCGCGTATCCAGGAAGACACATACACCGCTCTCGACAGGATGAACGCCCTCGTAGAGGAAGGCCTCATCTACACCGGTACTGAAACGGGCAACGGCACGATAAGCTACTACACCGCTAACGAGATCGAAGCGCTCATGATCTGGGACTATGTTCAGACTCAGACCGCCAACGGCGGCTATGCGGCAATGGGCCTCACCGAAATTGCAGCTGTCGGCGACGACTACAACTTCGCTCCCATCGTTACCCCTGTATCCAAATATGACGACGGGTCTACCAACGACGAAGGTTATGACTATATCGACGGCAGAAAGGTGATGCGCTTTACCGAGTCCTGGCGTTCGGTCAAGAACTCCGGCTTCGCGGTTCCCTATGAAGCAGTGGCAAACAATCCCGAAAAGCTCGCGGCAGTGCTTGCCTTCATAGATTACATGTTCTCCAACGACGGCCAGATCCTCATGTCATACGGTCCTCAGTCGTCCACCAACGATCTGAGCGGCACGGCGGAAGCGGGCTTCACCTCTGACGATGACGGCTTCTGGTACAACGATGAAGTTACCGGCGTAAGCCTCGACACCGTTGCATACCGGGTAGAGGGCTCCGACCAGTACACCGTGAAGGATGAATATGCCGCACAGTACTTCATCTACAAAAACAAAGTTTATTCCGGCACATACTACAAGGGCGAGATGCAGCCTACAATGACGGACGCCAACCTTCAGCTCTACTATGGCAGAACGGTTAACGATATAACGCTCGGCCAGGCTCCCATAGGCTCCAAATATGCGCGCAGCTACACCAACTATGCTCGCGCGATAATCGGCTCGGCTCTGCCCATAGGCAACAAGCTCCAGTCCTTCGAGTATCAGTGCACGGCCGACTGCGGCATAATCGGCGCAGACAAGGTTGCGGCCTGCCTCACCAACGGCACTATCGAACACGTTTACCAGCAGATAACCGAAAATCCCTGGTACACGATCATTCCTTCGGCTCTTCCTTACGACCCCGTAACCGCTTCGGCTATTTCGAATAAATGGTCTCAGCTCAACACTACTTGGTTCGGCAGCGGCAGCTCCATTTATATCAACTGGCTTCTTGAAATAATGTTCCGCGGTCTCGACGGCGAAACTTCGACCTCGACTTATCTCGGCACGGCAGGCGGTACCCTCCCCGACAGCGCAGCTGCAGCAGTTGCCGTTATTGAAGGGCTCGAGTATGACACATACCAGGATTATATGACCGAGGCTTGGGGCTTCCTTATCGAGTATTACGACGCAAATTACGCTGCATAAATTCAAATAAACCAAAGTCCGCTTTGGCGGCAAGCAAATAACCGTTTCACCGTGCGCCCGCTTTCGGGCGGGCGTGCGGCAAACAACGGATTTGGGGAAATGATATGAAAACTCAGATGCGGTTTCAAAAGACCCTGTGTCTTCTCACTTTAATAATGAGCGCAATAACTATAGTTTATGCCTTTGGGTTTATAACGGGCGGCATGGCTACCGTAGGTGATATTTTTGACTACAGGAACGATTATTTCAACGCGGCAAACGTGTATAATTTCGGTCAGCAGGTCAATGATATTATTTTGATTTTGGGAATTGTATTCCTTTGCCTCGTTGCATTGATGTATATATTTGCCTGTCAGAAGAGACGCAACTATTACATAACCAACTATATTGCTATAGGCGTAAGCGCGCTTTATATGGTGGTTTTTGCCGTGGTTGGTATTATACTCGTCGTCCAGACGCAGGTAATGTTTATCTCAGAGGTCGATTGGGAAACATTCTACGGCGGCAATATCAGTCTTGACCGTTTTGCGCACACGGGCGACAGCCAGGTGATGTTTTATATCGGCTACGTTGTTTATTTTCTTGTAATATTAAACGCCCTTGCGCTGGGATATAATTTGCTTTGGAAAATAAAGCTGATGAAGGGTGAAAAGGCCCTTCTCGAAGCAGGACTTCAGAAGGAGGTGGCTTGATATGTTCGATATTGGCAGACTTCTGGGAGTTAAACGGGAGATGGACAGTCATGATGTCATAAAAACAGACGTATATCGCTATAAGCGCAATACGCTCGCTTCCGGTCTCGCGCTTTTAAGCCTCGTCTTCGAGTGCCTGTATTTCATGCTTTTTTATAGCTTGCTCAACGGTACGTATTATTCGATACTTATCGGCGGCAGCATAGTACTCAATCTTGCGGTTCTGCTTATAACGTTCCTGTCGTCCGAAGGCGTTAAGGCCTATAATAAGAAGTACTGCATCCCTCTTTTGATAATAGCGGTCATACAGATAGGCCGTATATTCATCTATCCTACCGATATCGCCATGGGCGGCGGGTATCTCTATCCGGAATCCACTTACGAGATCACCGCCTGGTATTTCGGCACCTCGCTCGACCAGGCAGCGGTGAGCACGATACTCATAATATATCTCGTACTCTCCGCCGCATGCTTAGTGGTTTCGGCAATAGTCGGCTATGTGCGCGCTAAACAGCTCGAAGTGTTTACAAAGCACCTCGAAGACGGAAATATCTCTATAGACGCCGCTTTAAAGGAACTTGACGCACAGGATGCCGCGAATAAAGCAACGCCTGCCGGGGAGGTTGAAAATGCCTGAAGTTAATTTAAGACATCTCGACAAAATATACGATGGCGGTGTACAGGCCGTGTATGACTTCGACATGGACATACACGACGGCGAGTTCATAGTGCTCGTAGGTCCCTCGGGTTGCGGCAAGTCGACGACGCTGCGCATGGTGGCCGGACTTGAAGATATCTCCAAGGGTCAGCTTGTCATAGACGGCAAGGACTGTACCCGCGTTCCCCCCAAAGACAGGGATATAGCGATGGTTTTCCAGAACTATGCTCTCTACGGCCACATGACCATTTACGAGAACATGGCCTTTTCCCTTACGCTCAGAAAGGAGAAGAGGGAGGTGATCCACCGCAAGGTAATGGCGGCGGCTGAGATCCTCGATTTAAAGGCTCAGCTGAATAAAAAGCCGAGGCAGCTCTCGGGCGGTCAGCGTCAGCGCGTTGCCATGGGCCGCGCCATAGTCCGCAATCCCAAGGTTTTCCTGTTTGACGAACCTCTGTCCAACCTCGACGCTCAGCTCCGCGGTTCCATGAGAAGGGAGCTGATGCTCCTTCACAAAAAGCTCAACGCCACTATAATTTATGTTACCCACGATCAGACCGAGGCGCTTACCCTTGCCGACAGAATAGTCTGTATGTCGATGGGCCACGTCCAGCAGATAGGCAAGCCCATAGAACTGTATGAACATCCCGCTAACACCTTCGTTGCAACCTTCATCGGCCTTCCCCCCATGAATATGTTCGAAGGAAAAGTGGAGGGCGGTAAGTTCGTGTGCGAGTATTTTGAATATCCGCTCACTGAAGAACAGACGGAAAGGCTCAAAGATTACGACGGTAAGCCCGTTATACTCGGCGTCCGCCCCGAAAATATTGTGCGCGGCGGTTCTGTTAAGTTTAAAGTCGACAATAACGAGAACCTCGGCATGAACACCCTCGTTCACGGCAAAGTGGGAGGCGTAAAGATAGTCGTCTGCAAGTTTGCCGAGTGGTGCAGCTATAAGTTCGGAGATGAGATTTCTATAGGTTTCGAGCCTGACAGAATGCACTTCTTCGATATTGAAACTACTAAGGCGATAAGGTGAGGTGCAAAATGTCTGAAAATGAAAACATTGTAATCGATGAACCTAAAAAGAAGTTCACATGGTCAAATTTCAAGGCAGGGCTCAAGGAGTGGTTCCGCAAACAGATAGTAAACTTAAAGCGCCGCCCCAGCAATATAGCCTTCCTTTTCCTGATCGTAAGCAGCCTTATCTACATATTGTCGCTCGGCAGCATTTCGCAGTCGGTGTACAGCAGACTGGGCGGCGACTGGATGGGTATTTCAACCTTTGTCTGCACGCTGTTCTCGGTGCTCTCGCTCGTGCTTTACATGAACTCCTTCCCTAAACGTAAAAAGGTAAAGGTTGTTTCGCTCGTTTTGTGCGTGCTCTCCATGGCGCTCATGGCGTTTATGGATATTATGTTCTATATCGAGTTTACGGGCCTCATAGAGGGGGCTACCGAAGTTCACGCATATTGGGACACCACGATCAACGTGCTCATAGTCCACCTTATTTTCCTCGGCATTACGGCGCTTCTCATGGCCACGATGCCGCTCTATAAGATGGGCCTCATGAAGATAAATACGAGAAAGGTTGTAGAGTCGACCGAAATAAAGGGCGGCATCGATCTGGAAAATGTGGAAGAATAATTCGGCTGCACGGTTGTGCGGTATATAATATCAAACAATAACCGGCAAATTTTTGTCGGTTATTTTTGAAAGAGACATATCGCCCTGCCTCGGGCAGGGCGATATTCAAAACAATTCTGCAGATAAATTTTGCAGTCACTTAAAGAAAATATGGAGGTTTTGCAGGTCCGTTTTGCATCCGGCCTGCGGCCGCTTTCAGCGGCGCGGAATATTTCCGCATTAAAGTTCAGATGTCGAGTAAAAATAAAAAATATAAGCAGCCTCCCAAAGAGACTACCATAGAAAATTTTTACGATCTTAAAACAAAGGAAATGGACGAGCTGGTGGCTGCGCTCAAGGGCGAAACGCCCGAGGACGCGCCTCTTCCCAGCACAAATATTGCCGAAGTCACTGCCGAAAAGCCTGAAGAGGGCGCGGCAAAGACCAAAAAAAAGAAAAGTGCAGAGTTTGACCCATATAAACGCGATAAATTTTCGCGTTGGCTGCCGTTCTGGCTGAAGGCTCTTCTGATCAAATTCTGGTTCTTCGGGCTTGTGTGCTACTTTGTACTGATGGGTTTGGGAACATATATAACCAACTCGCTCGACCTGTTTGTTGTATGCGGCCTTGTGACGGGAGTGGTAGTCGACTGCTTTGTCAATCCGATATTCCGCATGATGGAGTCGGACAGAAAGGAATACAACTATTTTATGATGTTTCCTTTCCCGTTCAAAAAGGTTTGGACTTTTTTTGCAAATCTCGCGTACTACCTCGTAGTCATGTCCTGCCTGGGACTGCTGTTCGGCCTTCTCTTTGAGGTTGTCGAATTCAGCGGCGTAGAACCGCTCGGGTTTGGCCTTGCCTGTCTTGTGGTAGATATGGCGCTTATCGGCATCAAAGATCTGATCGTATTTTTGGTAAAGCGCGCCGTACGTAAATCGCGTGAAAAAAAAGCGGCGGAGAGCGTATAAAATCTCAGCTGCCTGAACGGCGGCCGTCTGAATAATTATTACGGCATGGGAACGGGGCCGCGCCTGCGTGCGCAGGCGCGGCCCGATAAATTGTAAAGGGCGTTTTAAAATTTTTTGATGGCCTCTGCCTGCAAAATGCGCGTGCGGGGGCTGAATGTCAGGAGTGTAAGTTATGTTCAAAAAGTTATTCTCGTCTTCGACGAGTGCATGCTTTGAATTTGATAATTCCAATCCTTTCCGTCATCCCGACGGAAAATACATAATTTTTTTAAACGGCGTAAAGGCAGGGGAAGCCGATACCAACGTATTTTCCCTCTTCAATCTTCAGCCCGACACCGAATACGCCGTGACGGTATCAAACGACGAATTTGCCTTCCGTTTTAAAACCGATTCCGAGACGGGAGTCGTTGATGTGCGGGCGCTCGGCGCCAAAGGCGACGGCAAGTCGGACGATACCTATTATGTGCAGATGGCGATAGACAGCTGCCCCAGGGGCGGCAGAGTGCTCTTGCCCGAGGGCAGCTATTATGTCCGTCCCATAGTTTTGAAGAGCGACATAACGCTTGAGCTTAAAAAGGGCGCGCAGCTTTTAGGCAGCACAAGGGAGGAGGACTATCCTTATATTCCCGCGCGCATATATAACGACGACGGATCGGAAGAGATAATGGCCAGCTGGGAGGGCGATCCCTTCGACTGCCACCAGTCGTTTGTATCTGCTTACAGGCAGAGGAACATAAAGATAGTGGGCGAGGGCGCGATAAACGGCAACGCCGACAAATCCACCTGGTGGGCGACGCCCAAGGGCAGGAAGGTAGCCCGTCCCCGCCTGGTGTTCCTGAACAAGTGCGAAAACGTGGTGTTCCACGGCGTTACCTGCAAAAATTCCGCCGCATGGAACCTGCATCCCTTCTTCTCAAAAAATCTGGGTTTCTTCGACGTAAAGGTGCAGAATCCCTACACCGGCCCCAACACCGACGGCCTCGACCCCGAGAGCTGCGATAAGGTGGACATAGTCGGCTGTACTTTCTCCGTCGGCGACGACTGCGTTGCCATAAAGTCGGGCAAGGTTTATATGGGCAAGACGTACAAAACGCCGGCTAACCGCCACACGCTGCGCAACAACCTCTTCCAGGACGGCCACGGCGCCATAGTTCTGGGCAGTGAAATGTCGGGCGGGGTGACCAATCTCACCGTCAGCCAGTGCCTCTTTAAACACACCGACAGGGGACTCAGAATAAAGACCCGCCGCGGCAGGGGTAAGGACGCAATAATCGACGGGGTAGTGTTTGAAAACATAAAGATGGAGAACGTGATAACTCCGCTCGTCGTGAACATGTATTATTTCTGCGATCCCGACGGCCATACGGAGTACGTCTGGTCGCGCAAACCGCACCCTGTGGACGAGGGCACGCCCTATATCGGCAGTTTTCGTTTCAAGGATATCGACTGCGAGGACTGCGAATGCATGTGCGGCTACTTCGACGGCCTCGTGGAACAGCCCATCGGCGAGATCGTGCTCGAAAACGTGCACTTCGGTTTCAAAAAGGACGCCAAGCCTTTCAAGCCCGCCATGCTCGAGTTCGTGCGCGAGTATTGCAAGGAGGGGCTGTATATCGACAACGTAGAAAAGGTCGTGCTCAAAAACGTCACGTTCGAGGGCGTGGAGGGCGACCATATCATAGAGAAGAACTGCGGCGAGCTCGTGATAGAGTAAGCCTGTCCGCCGCTTGACTGCGGTTGCGCAATACCATATAAAATAAGGCGGCCCGTATCCGGCCGCAGATAAATAAAAAAGGGGAAATGAAATGGACTATTCCGTTATAGACAGATATATCGACCGCCTTATAGAAGATACCACGCCCGATGCGCCCATATGGAACATAGAGAACATCAGGCACGGCAAAAAGCCCGCCTGGAACTATATCGACGGCTGCATGATGACGTCGCTCTATTCCATATATCTTCAGACGGGCAACAAAAAATATCTCGGTTTTATCGATAAATTCGTCGATTACTATGTGTTCGAGGACGGTTCCGTCCGCGGCTACGAGCTGGATACATATAACCTTGACAACCTTAATGAGGGGCGCATACTCTTCGATCTGTACCGCGAGACGGGCAAGGAGAAGTATAAAAAGGCGGCAGATCTTTTATACGAACAGATAAAGGGTCAGCCCCGCACCGGTACGGGCAACTTCTGGCACAAGAAGATATACCCCAACCAGGTGTGGCTGGACGGGTTGTATATGGCGCAGGTGTTCTACACCCGCTACGAGACCGAATTGGGCGGCTGCAAAAACTACGGTGATATCGTCGCGCAGTTCAAAAGCGTATACGACAATATGTACGATAAAAATAAGCGCCTTTACTATCACGGCTGGGATTGGTCCAGGCAGGCATTCTGGGCGGATAAAGCCACGGGCCTTTCAAAGAGCTTCTGGCTGCGCTCCGTGGGCTGGTACACCGTCGGCCTTGTGGACGTCATAGGCTACTTTGTCGGTCATGAGGAGCTAAAACAAGAGCTGATAGCCATATTCAGGCAGACGATAGAGGGGCTCGAGCAGTATATCGATAAAGATAAGCACATGTTCTATCAGGTTGTCGACCAGGGCGGCCGCGAGGGCAACTATCTGGAGACTTCGGGCAGCGCCATGATATCCTACGCCATGATGAAGGGCGCCCGCCTCGGTATAATAGACGGCCGCTTTGCAAAGGTGGGCGAGGAGGTGTTCAACGGCATCTGCAGCGAATACCTCACCGAAGAGGACGGCAAGCTCAATCTCGGCGGAATATGCCTGGTTGCAGGCCTCGGCCCCGAAAACAACCGCCGCCGCGACGGCACGTTCGAGTATTATATCTCAGAACCCGTCGTCGAAAACGACGCCAAAGGCACCGGTCCGTTTGTAATGGCGTATACCGAACTCATGCAACTGCATAAATCATAAATATCTTCCAAAAAAACGGCCGCGGGCGCAATTTTGCGCCCGCGGACGTTTAAAATCATGATATTATTTCCCGTATTCGGATGGCGGCGTGCCGAAATATTTTTTGAACACGCGCGAAAAGTAGAGCGGTTCGGCAAAGCCGCACATCTCGGCCATCTGCGTAACGCTGTATCGGCTGTATTGGTTGCTCATGCCGGATAGTATCAGCCGCGCCGCCAGCTGCATGCGCGCGGATATCAGATATTCGTGCGGCGTTGCTCCCACCTCGCTCTTGAAAAGTTTACGCACATAGTCGTAGTTCAGCGGCAGCGTGCGCATAAACGCGTCCAGCGCGTAGCTCGGGTTGCTCACGTTGGCTTCTATGTCGGCGCGCACAGACTCAACCACAGGCGAATGGGCGGGCCGCTCGGCCTGCGCCACTATGTAGCTCACCAAAAGTTCGCCAAGAGCCTTTAAAACGGCGGCGCTCTTTTCGCCCCCGCGCGCAAAATAGCTCTCAGCCTGCGCAAACACGTGCGCAAACCCGCCGCCCGCCTCTTCGGCTATCGCAGTCGGGGCCTTGAATGGCAGCGCCGTGCCGCTCATGAATATATGTATTCCGCCCGCATGCCTGCGTTCAAACGCCGTAAGCGGCGGAATTATTATAACTTCTCCGCGCCCTCCGCACTTGATGAAGTGCCAGTATCGCTTTTTTGCCTGCAGTTCGTGTACCTGTCTTTCGTCTCGACCTGCAAAAATGATATCGTTCATATCTGTATAATACCACAAAATATCCGTTTTGTCTATATAACGCGCGGGAAATTTTTTGTTTGCAGATTGAGGGGATATGTGGTATAATACTAAAAAATTGCGCCGCGCGTCTTGATTGCGCGGCAGGGCGTTATCATGAACATAGAATGGAATACGGGGGATTATCACAAAAACTTTTCGTTTGTGTATAAGTACGGCGAGGAGCTGCTCAATTTATTCACGTTGCAAAAAGGCGCGCGCGTGGCCGACGTGGGTTGCGGCAGCGCCGTGCTCACCAAGGAGCTCAGGGGCGCGGGCTACGATGTCTGCGGCATAGATTCTTCGACTCAGATGATAGAACTCGACAAAAACAACGCGCCCGATATCCCGTTCATCTGCGCTGACGCCACGCAGTTCAGACTTGAAGAACCCGTCGACGGCATATTTTCAAACGCCGTTTTCCACTGGATAGACGACCACGAGGCGCTCGCGGAGAACCTTGCGCGCAACCTGCGCGCGGGCGGCGAGCTGGTGTGCGAATTCGGAGGCAAGGGTTGTGCCGAGGCGGTGCATTCCGCCCTCGAAGATATTTTCAAAGCGCACGGTCTGGAATATAAACGTACATTTAACTTTAAATCGATAGGCGAATTTGCGCCCGTATTAGAGCGGCACAGCCTCGTGCCCGTGTATTGCACGCTCTTTCCCCGACCCACGCGTCAGCAGGGGGAGGACGGCCTCAAAAACTGGATATTCACCTTTTTAAAGGAACCGTTCTCGGCCGTGCCCGAAGGGGAGAGGGAACAAATAATTGCCGAGGCCGAGCGCGACCTTCGTCCTATGCTGTATAAGGACGGGGAGTGGTATATCGACTATGTACGAATCAGGGTCAAGGCTATTAAAGTGTAATAGTTGCTGGTAATCAGCGGTCAAGCCTCCCCTTAGTTAAGGGGAGGTAAAGGAAGGGTTTGCATTCCAAATAAATGTGCGCCTTGTGATGCGGTGAAAGAGAGTAAACCCTTCAGTCACGGTCTAATTCTTTGCCTGTGACGGCGTCTCGCGCGGCGTAAGGTGAAACGCCGCCGCGCTCGGTCACCGTTCGTGCCTTCTACTTTGCGCTCACTTATCTCACCCAACCCAAACAATGGGTGTCCATTGTTTGGAGAAATGTTGGCTTCGTCCTTAAAAAGTGGAGCCTATATAATGTTGTGTAAAATAAAACCCGCCCGCGCGCCCGTCTCCAATTAACGGAAGGCAGGGCGCGCGGGCGGCTTATTGTTATAACAGCATTAACCTCATTAGTTTGGCCATATATGCGGCCCGATTACTTATTTCGGCAGTCTTTGCAGCCGTTTTGGGCGGACTTTATAAACACGTTGCACTCCAATTCCTGGCACACCTCGTCCGAAAGTTCGTAGCCGCACGCGGCAAAAAAGTCGACGGCCCCGTCGTCGGGCAGGGCGTATATATTCTTTGCGCCCGCCTCTTTCAGCTTCATTTCTGCGGTGTACAGCAAAAATTTCCCCAGTCCCTTGCGCCGCCTCTGCATGACGATATATATCTCGCGGATATCCCCCCAGCCGTCCTTAAAGTTCCATTCGTTCCCCGGCTCGTCTGTCTGGTATATGCAAAAGCCGCTTAAAGCCCCGTCGTCCTCAATGAGGTCAACTTTCAAAAGCCCCGCCAAAAGGTCGGGCAGTATATATTCGCGCACAAGGTGCTCGCCGTCCTCGTCGCAGCCCAGCTCGTCGTAGTAGTCGCTGAACATCTTTGCAAATTTATCGGCATACCTGTCGTTCAAAGGGAAAACTCTTACCATAATATCTCCTTGCTGTTGCTGAAATCATTATATCTCATTTTTTTGGAAAAAGCAAGAAAAGGATTGCCTGCCCCGCCGCCCGTCTGCGCATATAAAAAGGCTGCGCGGGCAAAAATGCCCGCGCAGCCAAAAAAATTCAAATTATGACCTTACTCGGCGTAAACGGAAACCTGCTTGCCGTCCTTGCCTACGCGCTCGAACTTTACGGTGCCGTCGATGAGCGCAAACAGCGTGTCGTCCTTGCCGATGCCTACGTTATTGCCGGGGTGGAACTTTGTTCCGCGCTGTCTTACAAGAATGTTGCCCGCAAGCACAAACTGCCCGTCGGAGCGCTTAACGCCCAGGCGCTTGGCCTCGCTGTCGCGGCCGTTGTGCGAGGAGCCGGTACCTTTTTTATGTGCAAATAAATTAAAAAGTAACATCTCAGCTTTCTCCTTTTTGCTTACTCTGCCTTAGCTTCCTCAGCGGGAGCTGCCTCTGATTTTGCAGCCTTTTTGGCCTTTGCCTTGCCGCCTATGGCCGTAACCTTCACTTCGGTGAAGGGCTGCCTGTGGCCCTGCTTCTTGCGTTCGTTCTTCTTGGCCTTGTACTTGAATACGATTATCTTCTTGGCCTTGCCCTGGGCAACAACGGTTGCGGTAACTTTGGCGTTCTCAACTTCGGCGCCTGCCTGAATGCCCTTTTCGTCAGAAACTAAAACTACGGGGAATTCAACGGTGTCGCCAACGTTTGCGTTCAGCTTCTCAAGCTTAACGGTGTCGCCTTCGCTTACCTTGTACTGCTTGCTGCCGTTTTCAAAAATAGCGTACATTTAAAATGCCTCCTCAAACCAGTCTCGCCGGGAATTTACGTGCGCGGTAAAGGCGCTTCGCGGGCGGCCATTAAAAAATTTTGGCACTTAAAAAAGAGCCCGTCCCGAGCGGCTCGAGTATTACTTTATCATAGCTTTCATTTTAAGTCAAGCAAATTGCCGGATAATTGCGCCGATTTTTTGATAATTGGCCCGCGTGCGCAAATATTTTGCGGCGTTTTACGGCAACTGCATTCATATCGTTTGACTGCGCGCGGGATAGGGACTATAATATAGCTAACACTATTAGATATTTGGAGGGGGATATGGCCGACTATTCCCGTATGGCAAAGACGCTCTGCATGACGTTTTCCGGCAAAGGAGGGCAGCAGGTAGTCGAGCTGCTCGAATCGGGCTACAGGGGCGAGTTTGTCGCGCTCAGAATTTTGCGCGAGAGCCGGTTGCCGTTGCTTGCAGGTGACCTTGCGAAAAAGATGAACGTCTCTACGGCGCGCGTGGCCGCGCTCATCAGAGCGCTCGCGCGTAAGAAATATCTGCGGCACGCAAGAGCGCAGAGCGACGGACGCAAAGTGGTGCTTGAGCTGACTGAGCAGGGGCGGCAGGCGCTTGAAGAGCGGGAACGCGAAGTATGGTCTTTTACGGAGAACGCGCTCATGAAACTTACGCCTGAAGAGGCCGCTCAGTTTGTGGCGGCTGCTCAGAAATTGTTCGGCTGAACGCGGCGCGCGGGAATTTATAACGATAAAATATCTAACACCATTAGCTATTTTGATAAAAACGCAATTAATGAAAAATAAGGAGTATTCATTCATGGATATCATCGAAGCAATGCAAAAAAGGCACTCGGTGCGCAGCTATCTCGATAAGCCGATAGCCGCCGACCTGCGTGAAAAGCTGCAGGCCGAAATAAAAAGTTGCAATGCGGAGGGAGGGCTGAACTTTCAGCTCGTCACCGACGAAGAGCGGGCGTTCGGCGGACTCATGGCGCATTACGGCAAGTTTTCTGGCGTAAAAAACTATGTGGCGCTCGTCGGCAAAAAAGCTCCCGATCTTCAGGAGCGCGTCGGTTATTTCGGCGAAAGGCTGGCGCTTTATGCGCAGACGCTCGGCCTCAACACCTGCTGGGTGGCGCTCACATATAAAAAGGTGAAGTCGGCCTTCACTGTCGGGACGGGCGAAAAGCTGGTGTGCGTGCTGGCAATAGGCTATGGCTCGACTGAAGGCGTCGCCCATAACAGCAAGTCCGCCGCGCAGACAGGCGGGGCGCAGAACGCGCCCGGATGGTTCGCAAAGGGGGTGGAGGCGGCTCTGCTTGCGCCCACGGCCATGAACCAGCAGCAGTTCAGATTTAGTTTAGACGGCCGCACCGTGCATGCCGAAGCGGGGAACGGGTTTTATACAAAGATAGACCTCGGCATAGCGAAATACCATTTCGAGGCCGGTGCCGGAAAGGAAAATTTCGAGTGGGCGTAACAGGACGGCGTATGCGGCCGTCACATTCATCAAAGTGCAATTGCCCCCTATATATGGCAAAAATAGCGCGCCGCGGCATAGCCGCGGCGCGCTATTTTTGCATGCGTAAATTATTTTGCGTCGTCTGCACATACTCAGTAAAAAGGAGGATGTATGGAAAAAACCAAATGCGACAGCGAAGTGCTCGCCGAAATTTACCGCAACGCTCAGCTTGCGCTGCAGTCTATATCGGATATTCTCCCGCAGATAGACGATGAGGGCATAAAAGAAGAGATCAAGCGCGAGCACGAGGAGTATGAACACATCTCGGGCAGGGCGGCACAGCTCGCCAAAAAGTTCAATATAGAGATAAAGGAGCCGAATCCGGTAAAAAAGGCCATGATGTGGTCGGCGATAAAGATGAATACCGTCGCCGACAATTCTGCCCAGCACATTGCGCAGATGATGATAAAAGGCACGGTGACGGGAATAACAAGTTTAAAGACCACGCTCACCGATGCCGGCGATATGGATATGGAGATAAAGGAATTGCTGACGAGCCTGATCGCTCTCGAAGAGGGATTCGAGCGCAAGCTCAAAAAATATCTCTGACGGGCGGTTTTGCTTTCAAAGGTAAAATCGGACGGCATATATGCCGCAATTACAGGGGGCAGCCGCGGAAAAATTTTCGCGGCTGCCCCCTTCGCGCCGGCACCGCGGTACAGTGACGTTGCTATATGTGTATTGCAATATGCGGCGGCGGGTGATATAATGTTTTCGCAGGCCCCGGGAGCCCGTTGCAGGGGCGGCAGCCTGCTGGGGATTATTTATGATACTTATAAACACTGTCGCGCCGGTCGCCGAAATAGGCGGCAAGGCCTATCACCTGCTCTCCATGGGCATAAAAAATACGCCCGCGCTGTATGTGTGCCCTTCAAGTTATTTTATAGGCGCAAACCGCGACGACGTCCGTCTGGCAGCCGAAATCGACCGTCTGTTTTCAGACAAAAAGCTTTACGCCGTGCGCTCCTCCGCCGTCGACGAAGACTCCTCCGCCGACAGCTTCGCCGGCGTGCACGAATCTTATCTAAACGTAAAAAAGGCTGATATTTTGCGGCGCATAAATGACGTGCATGCCAGCGCGTTCACGCCAAAGGCCCTGGCTTACCGTGCGGCGCGCGGCCTTTCCGCAGCGGATATACGCATAGCAGTCGTCATTCAGGAGATGGTTCAGGCCGAATATGCCGGTGTGATAAATACCATAAACCCCGTCACCGACAACCCCGATGAAACTGTGATAAGCGTTGTGCGCGGCCTCGGCGATAAAATTGTCGACGGCAGCGCAGACGGCAGTACATATGTGATAGACAGCCGCGGCGTGCGCGTGCAGGGGGGGGATATTCTCAGCCGCAGAGCGCTTAAGCGGATACTTGCGCTCGCGGTGACCGTTTTAAACGAAGAGTGAGTTCTGCATGCACCGCTCTTTTTTGCCGTGTACGGCGTATTTTAATTTTTCGGCGATACGAAAAAGGCGTGGCGCAAATTTGCACCACGCTCTTTTTTATACGTCCGGTGCAGTTTCGGTGCGCCGCGCGTTCTAAATTTTTATTGCCTTTTCCTTGGGGATATATCCCCTCTTTTCCCTTCGGCAGCCGATCTCGCGGCTCTTTTTTGAGTCGTCAGGGATGAGGCAGACTTCTGCCGAGGGGAATTTTGCGCGTATGCTGTCGCCTAAACCCACTTTTTTTGCCAGCGCCGCGGCGGCTTCGGGCCGCAGCTCTATGCACACGGTTTCGGCTCCATCGCTCAGAGCCTTAAGCGCCTCGGATTGGACGAGTACGGCGTAAAAATCGTCGGAAAAGTCTTCTCCGCGCCCGCATACGGGGCAGGGCTTAAGCACGAACAAACTGAGTTCCGCGCCCGAGCGTTTGCGCGTAAATTCCACCAGGCCGAAGTCTGACATAGCCAGCACTTTATATGGCACCCTGTCCGTTTTAAGCGCCTTCTCCAGCTCGTCGCACAGCGCCTTTCTGTGCGCAGGTTCGGCCATGTCGATAAAATCCACGACGAACAGCCCGCCGATGCCCCGCAACTTTATCTGCCGCGCGATCTCGCGCGCGGCGGCGAGGTTGGTCTGGTACACGGTATACTCCAGGCTGTCGTCGCCGATAAAGCCGCCGGTGTTCACGTCTATCGAGGTGAGCGCCTCGGTGCGCTCTATCACAAGGTAGGCGCCGTTCCCCAGTTCGACGCGCGGCGAGCATGTTTCGATTATCTGATCTATTATGCCCGCCTCGTCCAGCATGCCGCGCATGCCGGAATACAGCTCGAGTTTTATCTTCTTTCCGCCCGGCATTATCTTCAAAAGGTCGGCTATCTCGTCGTACTGTTCGGCGCTGCCTGTAACTATCTTTGAAACGTCGTGCTCGGTAAAGTCGCGCATCACGCGGACAGGCATGCTGAAGTCGGAAAACACGAGCGAGGGTGCCTTTGCGCTCTTGTATGCCTCCGCCGTGCGCTCGTATATTTTGCGTAAAAATTTAAGTTCGTCGGAGATCTGGTCGTATTTGCAGAAAGGCGCGGAGTTGCGTATTACCAGTCCCTCGTTCTTTTTCTTTGTATTTTTTGCCGCAAATATCAGGCTCTCGCGCAGTTCGTCGTCCTCTATTCTGTGCGATATTCCCACAAAATCGGTATCGGGCAGGTATATCAGCGTTTTTCCGACTATGGAGATCCTCTGCGTCACCTTTGCGCCCTTCTTGCCGCTCGGGATTTTGGTTATCTGCACCATTATTTCGTCGCCGGCTTTCAGCGCGCTCACGCCGCCTTCAGTTCCGTACGCAAGGTCGTCCTCCGAAAGGTAGCAGTTGCGCTCCAGTCCGCAGTCGACGAATGCCGCCTGCATTCCCTCCAGGACGTTCACCACCCTGCCGCGGTATATGTCGCCAACGGCCGGGGAACCGTCCTCCGCGTTGAAGCGGCAGTCTGTAAGTTTTCCGTTCTCCGTTACGGCTGTCACCGAAAAGTCGCAGAGTTTATCAAAATAAATTACTTTTTTTGTCATATATATATTCATTATGCGCGTTTGCCCGCGCACCAAAATTAAATTAAAAAATATTAAAATTAATTTGCAATTAATTAAATTAAAATTAATTAAAATTAATTGATTTTAAACGGGATATTTAAATTAAAATATTCCCTCTCCGAAGCTTTCTGTTTTTAAAATATCTGTCGCCCTGCCGCCGTATCTTGTGCTTAAAAAGTCGCAAAAGAGGTCGGGCCTAAGGTTGTTTTCGCCGCAGCGCAGGGTAAATACAAGCTTGCTGTTTTGCCATTCGACCGAGCATATCCTCGGGCGGATGTCCACAGCGCGCCCTCTCAGGTCGGTTATAACAATGCTCTCTTCCTTCATAAGTTCCTGCGCGTCGAAGGGGGCGATCCCCTCAGCCTCATATCGGCAGGACTTTATGCTCCCGGCAAAGTTCGGATTTTTATCTGTAAATTCCGCCGCCAGGCACTTTACGCCCCTGGGGGAATTGGCGTTGAATAGATCTTTGAAATCTCCGCAAAAATGCGTATCCGCCGCGCAGTATTCGCTATTCGAGCGCACGCCCAAAGCAAGCGGGTTGCCCATAAAAATTCTGGGGTGTTTATGGAAGCCCTGGCTGTATTCTACTTCGATCCCCGCGCGCCTCAAAGTCCGGTCGATGTGCCGCAGCAAGTCGAGGTGGGAGATATATTCCGCGCCGTCCGTCTTTGTGTATTTAAAAGCTATCATATCTCACCCCTCGCCGCGGGGCAGTTCTTCTGCATTCCGCAGGCGTGGCATCCGTTCATGCAGCTGCCGGTGACTTTGCCCGCGTATGCCCGCCCGCGCTCTGCAAGCAGAAATTTTTTGTCTATCATCATATCCGCAAAGTCCCAGGGCAAAATTTCGCTCTCTGCGCGTTCGCGTACAAATTTACCCGCATATATGCCGCAATCATAGAAGGCTTTCCGCCATCCGTCTTCATTGAAAAGGTTGTCCCAGCCGTCAAACGTGCATCCGTTTTTATACGCCGCGCGCACGACGTGCCCCAGGCTCCTGTCGCCGCGCGCAAGCACGGCCTCTAAAAGAGAGGGGTAGTAGGCGCTCCAGCTGAATTTCACGCCGCGCGGCAGGTGCTTTATGAGGTAGTCCTGCTTATGTCTGACTTCGTCCTCGTCTATCTGACGTTCCCATTGGAAGGGAGTAAAGGGCTTGGGCACGAACGTCGCCGCCGAAACGGATATTCTCAGCGCCTTGGGCCGCTTTGCTTTGGAATATATGGCGCGCACTTTTTCGCATATGTTGCATATGCCCTGCAGGTCCTCGTCGGTCTCGGTGGGCAAGCCTATCATAAAATATAGTTTTACTGCCGAATATCCCGCGTTGAATGCGCTCTCCGCCGCCCGCAGTATCTCCTCTTCGGTTATGTCCTTGTTTATAACGTCCCTCAATCGCTGCGTTCCCGCCTCGGGTGCGAAAGTTAAGGATGTCTTGCGCGAATCCTGCGCAAACTCGCCGTCGAAGCTGTCCACCCTCAGTGAGGGCAGCGCGAGCGTGATTTCGGGCGGCAGCGTGCCTTTAAGGCTCTTTAAAAGTTCGGAGAGTTTTCCGTAGTCGCCCGTGGAGAGCGAATTTAAGCTCACTTCGCCATATCCCGTGGCCTTTATCAGCGAGCAAGCCTGTTTTGTCAGAGTGGCCACCGAGCGCTTGCGCACCGGCCTGTACAAAAAGCCCGCCTGGCAGAACCTGCAGCCTCGGTAGCAGCCCCGCATCACTTCCAGAACGGCTCTGTCGTGCACGCTTTCGCAGTTGGGCACGGCTATTTTATCCGGGAATACGGCGCCGTCAAGGTCGTCCGCAAGCGCGCGGCGCACCTTCGGGCCGCAAAAGCCTGAAATCGTCCCGTCTGCGCGGTATTGCGGCGCGCTCAGCGCGGGCACATATACGCCGTCGAGCTCTGCCGCCCGCTCAAAAAATTCCTCCGTAGCGCCGCCGCACTCGACGTATAGTTCGGCCACGGCTGCGTCCACGCTCTCGCCGTCGCCTATGAAGAATATGTCGAAGAAGTCTGCAAGCGGCTCGGGGTTGGCCGTGCACGGCCCGCCCGCAACGATGAGGGGATAGTTCCTGCCCCTGCGCTCTTCGCGCGTGAGCGGAATGCCGGCAAGGTCGAGCATGTATAAAACGTTCGTATAACTCAGTTCGTATTGCAGCGAAAATCCCACCATGTCGAAGTCTTTAAGCGGCGCTTTGAGCGCAAGCGAATATAGCGGCACGCCCAGCTCTTTCAGACCCCTGCCGAAGTCGCGCGCGGGCGCAAAGCAGAAGTCGGCGCACATGCCTCGTTCTTCAAACGATTTGGCAACTATCTTTATGCCCAGGTTGCTCATGCCCACTTCATACAGGTCGGGAAAGCACATGCAGAAATTGAATTTTCCCGCGCCCCACACGGGTTCGGGTGCGCCGTATTCGCCGCCTGTATAGCGGGAAGGTTTTTCACATTTTAACAGCAGCTCTCTCAAACTGCCCATATTTACAGGTCTCACGCACCTATTATATTATAAAATGCGGCTTCTTTGCAAGCGCGGGGCGGCGTCGCGCGCGTTAATTTTTGCAAAAATGTTCAAAATTTT
Source organism: Candidatus Coproplasma stercoripullorum (assembly GCA_018712405.1). Taxonomy (GTDB): domain Bacteria; phylum Bacillota; class Clostridia; order Christensenellales; family Borkfalkiaceae; genus Coproplasma; species Coproplasma stercoripullorum. Next base: position 628 of record DVHB01000075.1, on the reverse strand, counting down.
AAATTTGTGCCTTAAATCTGTTTGGTTTGGCCGCGTTTTGGTTTAAAATATAATTGGTCGGCGCAACGATGTTCCGATCCCAAAAATTTAAGTGATCTGAGGAGATATTTACCATGAAAATCAATTTCAGAGGCGTAGGCGCCGAGGAGCTTTCTTTCAAGATGAACAGGGTGAGGCTTGAGCCCAACGCCCGTTTAGACATCAAGCCGCAGTTTTCCCGCCAGGTGAGAAAGGTAAAGGACAACGATAAGCTCAATTTCATCGCGCTTTCTTTAAAGGTGGAGAGCACCGAGGCCGAGCCCAAGCCCTTTGACATACACGTTACATTGGTCGGCACCTTCGAGGTGGAGGACGTTGCCGCGGGCAGCGATCAGGAGAGAGAATTCGTGATAGAGGGCACCAAGCTTCTGTTCCCTTATCTCCGCGCGGCGGTGACCAATCTTACGGCTTCGGCATATGTGGCGCCCCTGAATCTTCCCGTGATAAGCGGCCCCATATTCCCCGAGGACAGAGATGTGTATGCCTTCTCGGTGAGCGGCGAGGACAAGCTCAACTGACAGAAAAATGTAATAAAAAGGCTAAACCTGCCGTAACGGTTCAGTCTGAAGGTCCGGCGGGCGGCGCCATG
>DVHB01000074.1 GCA_018712405.1 Candidatus Coproplasma stercoripullorum | reverse complement strand
TCGCGTCTCCCCTGCCAGCCGTCTGCTTATGCAGGCGGTTTATTTTTTACACGCAACGACAGCCCTCTTGTACGGCTGTTTGTACTTTTAATAAGCTACCTCTTAAGTTTACTATGTTAAGGAATAAATGTCAAGAAAAGCATTATAACTGTTGATGTTGCGATTTTGTTATGGCCGCGAGCTTTTCCGTTACCTTACATAATTATTACCCACAAAAAGACTAAAGCACGGAAATCCCGTGCTTTTATAAATTCCGTTTTTAATTTCAGGTAAAATAATTCCTGACGAGCTCCTTGCCGCCGCTCTCTGATACCGCGCCGCCCTCAATCAGATACGCCCTGTCGCACAGCGCCTCCGCACAACGCACATCGTGAGTGACGGTTATCATTGTATTACCAGTCTCTGCGTGCAGTCTGTTGAGAATATTAACCATCGTGCACAACCCATCGTAGTCCTGTCCCACAGTAGGTTCATCCAAAATAAGCACCTCCGGCTCACACGCTGCGACCGCCGCAATGGAGACGCGGCGCTTCTGTCCCTCGGAAAGGGACTGCGGATGCCGTTCCCACAAATGTTTTACGCCGAATAATTCGGCAATCTCCGCAGCATAGCCTTCAGTCTTTGCACCGAAAGAAATCTCCTGCCGCACCGTAGGCATGAAGAGCTGATAATCAGGATTCTGGTACACTACACCGACTTTTTTATACCAGACCTTGTTACCACTTCCTTTTTGCCTGAATTTGTCGTCTATATGCTGCGTAATTTTGCCGCCCGTCGGCTTGTACAACCTTGCTATCAGCCGCATGAGCGTAGTCTTTCCGCAGCCGTTTTCACCGAGAAAGATCGTCCTTCCGCCTTTCGGAATTTCAAGCGTGATATCCCTTAAGATATTGCGCCCCTTTTTTACCGAAAATGCTACCTTTTCTAGTACAAACAGCGGTTCGTTCCCTTTAAAATCCTGACAACCATCTGCAATTTTCGCCGTTTGCTGCTCGAGGTACTCCCGCGTATCGACAATCTTGCGCACTGTTTTACCGCCGATATGCCATACAGTATCGATGAATGGCAGAACCATGTCAAGTCTGTGTTCTATGACTACCACGCAATATCCCGCCTGCGCGAGCGAACGCAGCGTCCCCATGAGCATCACCGCGCCGTCCTTATCGAGATTGGCGAGCGGCTCGTCGAGAATGATGATCTTCTGCCCCATAGCAAGCGTGCTTGCCGTGATAAGACGCTGTTTCTGCCCGCCGGACAGAGTACGGCACTTCCACTTCGTGTCCAGCTTCATAAGGCGACAGACGATTTCGATCTGCTTTTGTATCTTTTCGGGCGGGAAAGCGAGGTTTTCGCAGCCGAAAGCGATTTCATCTTCAACAATCTTTTGAATGATCTGCTCGTCGGCATTCTGCAAGACAACGCCCACCTTGCGGCAGATATAGCCGAGCTTTTTACCCTTTATATCCTCTCCCGCTATCCTCACTTCTCCCGAAAGTTCGCCAAAGTTGACATTAGGAATAATACCGCTGACAATATACATGAGCGTGCTTTTCCCCTCGCCGGAATGCCCGGAAAGCAAAGTCACTTCCCCGTATTCGGCGGTAAAATCGGTATTTTCAAGTATCTTCGTCTTTCCGTCGTAGGAAAAATTTACTTGTTTCAATTCAATAGCGCTCATAAAACAACCACCAAAACAGCGCCCGCAACAATTCCGAGAAAAAACAGAACATCCGAGATTGCGGGGTATTCCTTTTTACAAACCGAGTACAACGAACCGCCCAACGTAAAGCCGCGCGTTTCCACTGACAGTGCAAGCGTATCTGAAATATTCACCAGCCGCATAACAAACGGCACGAGAAAGGCACGATATAAGATTTTGGGGTTTAACACGCTGCCTGCCCCGCGCGTTTTCATTGCCTCGCGTACCCTCTTTATCTCCCCTTTGAGCATCGGCACAAAAGACATGGAGATGAGCATGCCGAGCGTAATTGCCCGCGGCGTATGTATCTGTGAAAGGCTCCTCGTCATTCTGACTGCGGAAACAGACATACTGAGCGCTACCCCCAGAAAGAGCGCGCCAAAACGGTTGAGCATAGATATTGCCGCCTGTACATCGCCGCCTGCCGAAGCATAGGCGATGCCCGCAAATGCTCCGCCGAACACGATAAATGCGGGCAGCATTTTCAGACATCCTTTCAGGCATCCGAACACGCAGAGCCATACAAACACACCCAAAAGATACCAGCATAAATTTTCATTCCGCGCCGCGACCAGCCCGAAGACGATAACAAAAAGCGACGCGACAATTGCTATGAGCGGGTAGAGTTTTAAATTATAGGCTTTCATAGTTTTTCCACTTCAAATTCGTTCAGTCTGTTTAAAGCGTAGTCGCGCGCAAGACAAGGAGCGTGCGTAAGCGACGACGGGAGTTTACTTAAACGTAAATGACCGAGGAGCGCGCAAGCGCGACACCGTATTGCGCGATGAATACGCTTTAAACCTTTAAAAACGTCACTTCTTTAAAACCCCCGCTTTTTTAAGTTCACGCGAAATCACCATTCCTATGACCGAGCCGACAAAACAGAGTGCAACGATAGCCGCCGTCATGCCTACGATCACCCACGGATCGGTCGCGCCCAAAAACATTGTGACCGCCTCATTTTCCGCACCCGTCACAGTGTAATTCACGTTGTAATAAAGCCAGAGAAGCGGCACGGTGAGCGGCATATACAGCGTGCCCGCCATAACGCATGCCCAGTCGTTTTTATAACTGCGAAAGATGGCAAACACCAAAAGTTCCACAACAACCGCACACACGGCGATGAGTGCCATGGGCGGGAACATCATAACTAAAAACAGCGCGATGAATATGCCCATTATCGTCATGGAACCGGCTTTGCGCACCTTCATAAGCCCGATGACAGGGAATATAGAAAATTGCAGGCCTAACCCAAGCTGAATGATGCCGAATACGGGAACATGGATAAGCAGCGGCATGATGGCGCTCGTCACCAATGTACATGCCGTGATGATGGCGAGGAATACGATGTCTTTGATCTTGAAACGGCGGAACATCCTACTTTCGTCTTTGTCGCGCGCTTCGCGCTTTTTAAGTTTTTCTTCAAACGCCGCCTGCTTGGGTGCAACAGCCGCCTGCATAGCAAGCGTATTTTCAATCAGCGCGGCGACATCGGCGTTTTGTGTTGTGGTTTTGCTCGTATTTTCCATAATTGCCTCTTTTATCAAAACTATAGAGATGCGAGCAAGACAAGAAGCGCGCGGATTTGCGAGGGGAGTGTACACAGACTTACATGACCCGAAGCAAAACGCAAGCGCGACACCGTATTGCGACGCATTGCAGTTTTATCTCTCCTGCATTACTCCGCTGTCCACACGGTAGATCCTGTCCGCAATCGCCATAGTGGATTCCCTGTGCGATACGAGGATAATGCTCTTTTT
>DVHB01000073.1 GCA_018712405.1 Candidatus Coproplasma stercoripullorum | reverse complement strand
CTTGGCTAGCTCCGTCTTGCCCACGCCCGTGGGTCCGAGGAACAGGAACGAGCCTATCGGCCTGTTCGGGTCGGATATGCCCGCACGCGAGCGCAGTATTGCGTCGGAGACCTTTTCAACGGCCTCGTCCTGGCCTACGACTCGCCTGTGCAGATCATCGGGCAGGTGCAGTATTTTTTCGCGTTCGCCCTCCTTAAGTCTCGCCACGGGTATACCCGTCCAGCGCGAGATTATCTGGTTTATCTGCTCTTCGGTCACTTCGTCCTGAAGCAGGTCGCCCTTTCTCTCGGCGTTCTGCGCCTTGGCCTTTTCAAGCTGTTTTTCAAGTGCGGGCAGCTCGCCGTATCTCAGTCTCGCCGCGCGCTCGAAGTCGCCGCTGCCCGTCGCCTGGTCTATGTCGGCCTTTAATGAATCGACCTTCTCTTTGAGCTCCTTTTCGCTCTGTATGGCCTGCTTTTCGTCCTGCCACTTGGCCTTCATCTCGGCAAAGCGGTCTTTATACTCGGCAAGCTCCTTCTTCAATGCCTCCAGCCGCGCCTCGGAAATGTTGTCCTTCTCCTTTGAAAGGGCCTTCTCCTCAACTTCAAGCTGAAGTATCTTGCGGTTTAAATCGTCCATGTCGGAGGGCATGGAGTCTATTTCCGTTCGTATCATGGCCGCCGCCTCGTCCACAAGGTCAATGGCCTTGTCGGGCAAAAATCGGTCGGTAATATAGTGGTTCGAAAGGGTGGCTGCCGCCACGAGCGCGTCGTCGTGTATGCGCACGCCGTGGAATATTTCAAAGCGCTCTTTAAGCCCGCGCAGTATGGAAATGGTGTCCTCGACAGTCGGTTCGTCCACCATGACGGGCTGGAAACGGCGGGCGAGCGCGGCGTCCTTTTCGATATATTTACGGTATTCGTCGAGCGTGGTCGCGCCTATGCAGTGCAGCTCGCCGCGCGCCAAAAGCGGCTTTAACAGGTTGCCGGCGTCCATGGCGCCCTCGGTCTTGCCCGCGCCAACCACAGTGTGCAGCTCGTCGATAAACAGAAGTATTCTGCCCTCAGACTTGGTGACCTCCTGCAAAACGGCCTTTAAGCGCTCCTCAAACTCGCCGCGGTACTTGGCTCCCGCGATCAGCGCGCCCATATCCAGTGAGAACAGCGTCTTGTCTTTAAGCCCTTCGGGCACGTCGCCCTTTACTATTCGCTGTGCCAGCCCCTCGGCTATCGCCGTCTTGCCTACGCCCGGTTCGCCTATTAAAACGGGGTTGTTCTTGGTCTTGCGCGAGAGTATGCGTATAACGTTTCGTATCTCCTCGTCGCGGCCTATAACGGGCTCCAGCTTGTGCTTTTTGGCGGCGGCGGTCAGGTCGGTGCCGTACTTTTCAAGCGCCTCGTAGGTGTCCTCAGGGTTATCCGTCGTAACATTGGTGTTGCCGCGCACCTCTTTGAGTCCTATCAGAAAACTGTCTTTTGTTATGCCGAATCGCTTGAAGAGCCTTTCGCACGCCTGGTCGTTCTCGTCCAGAAGGGAGAGGAACAGGTGTTCGACTGAGATATAATCGTCCTTCATGCGCTCGGCAAGCTTTTCCGAATTGTTGAAAATTCTGTTTGCCGAAGGGGAGAGGAACACGTTGCCGTGTGAAGAGCTCCTCGGCAGTTTTTCTATCTCGTCCTTGGCGGCCGAAGTCAGCCCGTTCACGTCCGCGCCGCGGCGGGAGAGTATGCGGGGTATCAGCCCGTCCTTATCCAAAAGGGCGTACAGTATGTGCACGGGCATTATTTCGGTGTTGCCGTATTCGCCTGCGATCTTCTCGCAGTTGTTTATCGCCTGAATACTGTTCTGCGTAAAGCGGTTGCTGTTCATAATTCACCTCCTTAATGGGGTATTAGTGTATGATTGAATATGTATAAGTTGCCGCATAATCTGCCGCGCGCCTTGGCGGCTTCCGGCCGCGGCGCGGCGGCGCAAACTATGCGTAAAATCTTTTTACATATAGTTTATAACTCAACTTTCTGCAGTTTAAACAGCAAAGGGGGAGGAATATTTTAAAATGGTCGTGCGCGGCAGAATATTGCCGCCGAAAGCCGGAAGTAAATAGAAGCGGCGCGCAAAAATTTGCGCGCCGCTATAAAAATCGACTTAAATTTCCCTGCCGACGAGGAAATCTACCGTACAGCCGAAGCCTTTTTCTGCGAGAAGTATAAGATTCGGAACAGATGGTTTTGTTTTTCCCTGTGCCCAGTACCTCATTACCGATTCGGCGATTCCCGTCTTTTTGTGAAGTTTATAGCGCGATATTTTGCACTCTTCACATACCTTTTTAAATTGCCTGTCAAATGGCGGCGGCGCGGCAAAGTTCTTCGCCTTGCTCTCGTCCTCCAGTCCCAAAACAAAGTCGCACGTCACCTTAAAATAGTCGGCAATTTTTATTAAAAATTCGTAGGTGGGCAGCGCCGCGCCCGCGCAATATCTGCTGACGGCTGCCTCGCCGCAACCGAGTATATCCCCTAACTGCGTCATGTTTAACCCCTCGTCAAACATAAGCTCTGAAAGCCGCTCTGATAAATTCGACATAATTCTCCAAACAAAGACCTTTTATTACAAAAAATTATCAGCTAAAGTAGCATTATTTTCTTGAATTATCCTTGTTTAGCTGTTAAAATATAAGTACATTCAAAGAGCGCGCTTATGAAAAAATTTAAAAGGAGTTAAAACAAAATGAAACACTTAAAAGATGACGTACAGGCGGCATATGCCGCCCTGCACGAGGGTACAATTGCAGGGGCGGAACTTATAGAGGAGCTAAAACCTCTTATCGACGACTGCTTTGTGGGCAAAACGGATACTTGCGGGGAGAGCCTGCAAATAGAATTCTTCAACGGACAGAAATTTATTCTTTCGGCAACTGAAGTTAATTAAATTGACGGTACGGTAAAATAATGGCCGCCGCGCGGGGAAACCCCGCGCGGCGGCTTTTATGGCGCTAATTACGGTATGTATTTGATAAAATTAAGTAAAAAAATATCGGTAAAAAATTTATTGCATACGCTTTACTTATGCATTCGGCGGTGATATAATTCGTAACCGAAAAAGGCGGCAGGCATTGTTGCCGTTTTATTTTTTGCGTCGTCCCGCCCGAAAAATTCGTGAACATTTTTGTGAGGATATTTTTTATGAAGAATACAGACCTTACGGTCGGCAAGCCGTTCAAAGTACTGCTTATATATATTCTGCCCCTGTTCGGCAGCGCCGTATTTCAGCAGCTGTATACCCTTGCCGATACCATAATCGCGGGCAAATTCGCCGGAGAGACGGCGCTCACCGCGATAGGCGCATCCAATTCGATAGTAAATATCCTCATGGCTATAGCTCTGGGTGCGAACGCCGGCTGCGCGGTGCTCGTTTCGCGCCTGTTCGGCGCAAAGAACAATGCGGGCGTAAAGACGGCCGTGTTCACCGCGCTCATATCCTTCGCCGTGCTCTCCGTCGTGCTTCTCGTCGTAGGCGTGGTCAGCTGCGAGCCTCTGCTAGCTGCTCTCCAAACGCCCGCCGCCGCATTGGACGAGAGCGTTACATACCTCAACATATACTATTTCGGCCTGCCCTTTTTGATTTTGTATAACCTCGGCACGGGTATATTTTCGGCGCTGGGCGACAGTCGCACGCCCTTCATTTTTCTCGTAATATCCTCAGTCAGCAACATAGTGCTCGATATCGTAATGGTAGGTCCGTGGGGCGTTGCGGGCGTGGCGTGGGCAACCTTCATAGCGCAGGGCGCTTCGTGCATACTCACCCTCGTGTTCGTGCTGCGCCGCATCTTCCGCATGCAGTGCGATGAAAAACCCCGCGTGTTCGTGCCTGCAGTATTAAAGACGCTCTTCATTCTCGCCCTGCCCGTAATACTGCAAAACAGCTTTGTGTCGGTGGGAAACCTCGTCATTCAGATACGCATAAACGAGCTGGCCAACGCGGAGGGCAGTACGGCTCTGACCGACGGCTTCACTGCGGGGATAAAGCTTATAGTGTTCTGCACCACATGTTTCTGCACATGCGCCAGCGGCCTCACAAACTTTGTGTCGCAATGCTACGGCGCGGGCAAGTATGCGCGGATAAATCAGGGCTTTAAGGCTGCGCTCGTCATTTCCACGGTGATGACGGCGGTGTTTGTGGCGGTCGGCCTCATATTTGCGCGGCCGCTCGTCGAGTTGTTCATGTCTGCTGAGGGCGATACCGCGCACGCCGTAGAGAGCGGCGCGCAGTACGTCACAATAGTCGCGCCATTCTTTTTGATAGTAAACATAAAGGTGGTGGCAGACGACGCCGTTCGCGGCGCGGGCGGCAACCTCGGCTTTACGATAAGCACCTTTACCGACCTCATTCTGCGCGTGGCGCTCGTATTTATCTTAACGGTTCCTCTCGGCTTTGCCGGCGTCGGCTGGGCGTGGGCGATAGGCTGGACTCTGGGCGCGTTCGTGGCGCTCGGCTTCTACTTCAATATCCCCTGCTTAAAGAAGCTGCGCAAAGAGAAGAAGGCTGCGGCAGCAGAAGAAATAAATTAAAAAATCAAATTAAATTAATCAGATTTAATAATTTAAATTAACGTGGCGGCGGGCGTGCAGAAAGCGCGCCCGCCGCCACGTATTTTTTTACCGTATTTTTTCCGGTGTTGCAATTTGCAAAAAGGATGCTATAATATAATTGCTCAATGAAACTGATAAAATGCTGAAGCGAGGGAAGGGGAGATGAAGAATTTATTTTTTATCGGAGGCCCGATGGGAGTGGGCAAATCGGCGGTCTCGCGCGAGCTGCAAAGAGTTTTGCCCGACTGCGCGCTTTTAGACGGCGATAACTTGTGGGATATGCGTCCGTTTGTAGTCAACGAAGATACAAAAGCGTGCGTACTCGCAAATATAATTGCCTGCCTGAATAATTTTCTGGCCTGTCCGCAGTTTAAAAATATAATTTTCTGCTGGGTAATGCATGAGCAGAGCATAATCGACGGCATAGTTTCTCAGCTTGATTTAAACGGCGCGCGGCTTATAAGCCTTTTGCTGATATGCAAAAAACGTACGCTTTTAAAGAGGCTTTCGCGCGATATCCGCCGCGGAGCGCGCAAAGAGGACGTAAAGGAGCGCGCCATAAACTACCTGCCGCTGTATGCCGGGTTGTCCACTGCTAAAGTGGAGACCGACGGCCTCACGCCCGCGGAAATTGCGCAAATAATATCCGATTTGTGATAATATTAAATGGCCGTCTCAATGCGGCAGTTGCGCTTAACATTGAGGTATAGTTAGTCATATATATCCCTACGCCACGGGCTCATAAACCCGCCCGCGTCACCTCCCTTTAGTAAAGGAGGCTTTATTGCGGAATAATATTTAAAAATAAATGATGTCGCAAGGCGGGTTTCCCGCAGTAAAGTTTAGCGAGCCGGCGCGAGCGTTAAGAACTTTACAAGGAATAAATATTTGCCGCAGCAAGTTTTAAATTAATTATGACGAGAAAAAGAGCAGCAGGGTTTCCCTGCGATATCTCTTTTTCCGACATATTTACCCTCACGGCGAAAGATTTTGCCGTAGGCAAAAGATTTCGCGTGAACTCACTTCCTGTATTCCGACGGCGTCACGCCGTACTTCTTTTTGAATGCGTCCTTGAAGTAGTTGCCGCCCGAAAAGCCGCATCTCAGCGCTATATCCGTCACCGAATCGTCTGTGGTCATAAGCTCTAAAGCCGCGCGCTGCAGCCTTATGAACACCAGATATTCGTGTACGCTCACGCCCGCCGCTTCGCGGAATTTTCGGCACAGATAGTTGGGGCTGTAGCCCGCCGCCGCGGCGATATCTTCGGCGGTTATGTCGTCCATGTAGCGGCTGCCTATAAACTGCGCCGCGCGCACTATCTCTCTGTCGGTAGTGTGTATTTTCTGCGGCAGGTCCTCCAGAAACGTACATTCGCGGCTGCACAGCAGAAACAGCAGTTGCAGCAGCGCCTCAAGCATGGGCTGCGAGCGTCTGTCGTCTATCTTCTGTTCCTTCACCATGTCGGTTATCAGTCCGCTCATCTTTTCACGGTAGGCCTCGGGCAGCTGAAATATGCGTATCTCCTTGAAGAACTCCGCCTGCCACGGCATGGCCTGTACTACGCCCTCCTTAAGGTTGCTTTCGCGGAAGAATATGTTGCACCGCCTGCAGTCGCCGTAGGGGTAGCGCGTGTAGTGGAACACGTCGGGCGGTATCAGCAAAAAATCGCCCTCGTGCAGGTCATACATGTTGTTGCCTATAAAAAAGCTGCACGCGCCGCTCTCCACATAGAACAGCTCAAAATAGGGGTGGAAGTGCGGCTCCTTCATCACGAACCCCTTTTCGCGCACCTCCCGCCAGGCGTAAATTTTGTTTATCATCTCTTTATAGAGCTTCACCGCGCCCGTGCCCGCCATATCGCCCTCCGGTCAGCCGAGTGTTAACAGCTCGGTTATTGTTGAAAAATCTGTAATATATAATAATTATAGCGCAAAAATCGGTAGAAAATCAAGAAAATCTGTTGTAAAATATTCCACGATAAAAAATGAGAGAAAAAGCGGACGGCAATGGTCTCCGCGGGGATTTTATGCAGACTGTAAAGGCAAAAAAGAAATATACGCTGTTTACGGGCAAACAGCTTCTGTGGCTGATCGCGCCCATAGTTATCGAATCGATTTTTACGACTTCGCTCGGCTTCTTCGATTCGGCGATGGTGTCGAGGATAGACCCCGCGGGCAACGCGGGCAACGCCGTATCCAACGTCGACCAGATAAACAACCTGATAATCCAGCTGTTCTCGGCGTTCGCGACGGGCGGCGCGATCATCACCAGCCAGTACCTCGGCGCGCGCGACAGCGAGAACGCCAACAAGAGCGCCCGCCAGATGGTCATGCTCGTGCTGTTGCTCTCCGTGCTCATCGCGGCTGTCTGCCTCGTTTTAAACGCTCCGCTTTTAGACCTCTTTTTCAGCGACGTAAAGGCCGAAAGCCCCGTCACATACCAATACGAACGCGACTACTTTTACATAACTGCGGCCTCGTTCCCCTTCATAGGCCTGTTTAACGGCTGCGCCGCGCTTCTGCGCGCACAGCGCAAGAGCATGTTCACCATGGTCAGCGCCGCCATAAGCTGCTTTGTAAATATCGGCCTGAACGCGCTGTTTATATGGGGTTTCAACATGGAGGTAATGGGCGCCGCGCTCGCCACGCTCATCGCCCGCGCGATACCGGCTGTCTATATGCTGATATTGCTCTCAAATAAAAAATATCTCGTGCACATAGGCATAGGCGACCTTCTGTTGCACCTCGTCACCTTCCGCTTCGACGGCAGGATGATCAAAAAGATACTCTATATCGCCATTCCCAGCGGCATAGAGAGCTGCCTCTTTCAGCTTGGCAAGCTGCTCACTTTCCGCTTCGTGAACGCGGGGTGCTACGTGCAGCAGGTGACTATCGGCGGCACGGTCGAAAACGTAAATATCCAGGCCAACGCCAACTCGATAGCCAACGGTATAAACAACTACGCCTCCGTCGTGGGCAGCGGCATAGGCACGGCAAGTCTGACGGTAATAGGCCAGGCCGTGGGCGCGGGCGATATCGACCAGGTGAAATATTATATAAAAAAGATGTTCGCCATATCCTTTATCGCCAACGCCATAGCCGTCGGCGCGTTCATGGGCACCGCGCAGTGGGTGATGTATATCTACGAATATCCCGAGGCCGCCTATAGCGAGGCGCTCAGGTGCCTGTATCTGTGCCTGTCGTTCCAGTTCGTCACCTACCCGCTCTCCTTCACCACGCCCGCCATTTTAAAGGCCACGTCCGACGTAAAGTACGTCATGTGGTCGGCGATAATCTCCATGATAGTGTTGCGCGTGGGCGTGTGCTTCGTGCTCGTCGACGACACTCTCTCCCCGCTGTTTGAGGACCTGTTCGGCTTCAAGTTCGAGCTGGGCGCCTTCGGTTTCTGGATAGCCATGTGCGCCGACTGGGTGGGCCGCTCGGTGCTGTTTATGTCGCGCCTTTTAACGGGCCGCTGGAAGAAGGCTTCGGGACTCATTGCCGAGGACGCGGGCGACAGGATGAGCGCCTCCGCGCAAAAACAGCGCACCGTGCGCGGCAAAAAGATAGTATATCTCCCCTACATAAACAGGCACGCAAAAAAATTCGCCGCGAAATAAATAATAATTAAATTTTAAATTAATTTTCGCAAAAATTAAATTCAATTATTTAAAATTAAATTTACAGCGCGCCCTTTACAAGCGGCGCGCTTTAATGCTATAATATTGTGCGATAAATATTATGTTTTGCAGGAGGGCCATAATTGTTTATTCAAATGTACTATGAAAGATATATGCGCTTCCCCGGCGGAATGGAGAAGGCGATAACCTTCAGCTACGACGACGGCGTGGTTGCCGATAAAAAGCTGATAGCCATTCTGGACAAGTACGGCCTCAAGGGCACGTTCAACTTGAACAGCAAGCTCTTCAACGTGCCCGAGTGGCACGGCCGCATGGACGAGGAGCAGACGATAAACACCTTTAAAAACAGCGGGCACGAAGTAGCCCTGCACGGCGCGCGCCACATATTTTTGGGCAAAGTTCCCCTTCCGCTGGCCGTAAAGGAGGTGGCCGACAACCGCGCCTATTTAGAGGAGAAGTTCGGCTGCATAGTAAACGGCATGGCGTATGCCTACAGCGGCGTAGACGACGAGACGGTGCAGGCTTTAAAGGCGCTGGGCGTGCAGTATGCGCGCACCACCGTGTCCACGCACTCCTTCGCCATACCTTCCGACTGGCTGCATTTGAATCCCACCGTGCACCACACCGAGCCCTGTTTAAAGGTGCTCACCGATAAGTTCCTCTCCGGCAAGCCCTCGGACGAGTTCAAAAACCGCGAGCCCTGGTTGTTCTATATCTGGGGGCACTCCTATGAGTTCGACGATAACGATAACTGGGACGTCATCGAGGACGTCTGCCGCCGCATATCGCAGGCGGGCGGCGTTTGGGCGGCCACAAACGGCGACATATGCGACTATGTGAAGTGCTATCAAAGCCTTGTTTATTCTCTGGACGGCGAGCGCGTGTTCAATCCCTCGCACCGCACGGTATGGCTGGAGATACGCGGCAAAGTCTATGGGATAGAGAGCGGAGAGTGCGTGCTCTTTAACAGGGACTGACGTGCCGAAAATTGAATTTTTATAAATTTTTATGACGCCCTGCGGCGCAAATTTTTGCGCCGCAGGGCTTTTTGGCCTAATTGCAAAAAAGGTCTTGAAAAAAGCAAAAAATGGTGTTACCATATAAAGGAAACTGATATTTTTAATCAAGGGGGAAAATGTTATGATTTTAGACCGGTTTAAGTTGGACGGCAAGGTGGCGATAGTCACGGGCAGCAACACCGGCCTCGGGCAGGGGATAAGCCGCGCCTTTGCAGAGGCGGGCGCAAAGGTGGTCGGAGTATCCCGCCGCCCCAGCACAGAGACAAAGGAGATGCTCGGCGAAAATTTCCACAACATAATCGCCGATCTTTCCGCTTGCGACGTTATCCCGCAGGTGGTGGATGGAACGCTCGAAAGGTTCGGCCGCATAGATATCCTCGTAAATAATGCGGGCATTATCAAGCGGCAGGACTCTATAGAGTTCTCCGAAGAGAACTGGGATTCGGTCATCGCCGTTAATTTGAAGACGGTGTTCTTTTTAACGCAGGCCGTTGCAAAGCAGTTTATAAAGCAGGGCAGCGGCGGCAAAATAATAAATATCGCCTCCATGCTCTCCTATCAGGGCGGCATAAGGGTGCCCTCGTACACAGCCTCAAAGTCGGCTATAAGGGGAATCACCATGACGCTCTCAAACGAGTGGGCTAAGTACAGCATAAACGTGAACGCCATAGCGCCCGGATATATGGCGACGAACAACACGCAGGCCCTTCGCCAGGACGAGGAGCGTTCGGCAGATATCCTCGCGCGCATCCCCGCGGGGCGGTGGGGCAAGCCTGCCGATCTGGAGGGCGCGGCGGTGTTCCTTGCCAGCGCCGCCTCTGATTACGTCAACGGCTTCACGCTCGCGGTAGACGGGGGATGGCTGGGAAGATAAAAGATATTCACGCAAATCTTTTTGCTAAAGCAAAAATCTTTGCCGTGAGATTTTACGGTAAGTCGTAACGGGACTTAACGGGTGAAGTAAATTCTTCTCATGCGGCGATTGGTATATTGCCGCCGCATTCGGTCACCGCTCGGGCGGGGACATATGCCCTCGCTCATCTCGCAGCACATAAACAGTGGGTAGCCACTGTTTATAGAATTGCCCTGCTCGTCCTTGTCCCGTTTCGGCGTTAGTTATTTTGAAATTTAATTGCTGTAAAAATTTATTTGAAATGCCGCGAAGTTTTAAACGCACGAGCCGTCGTGCTAAACTTCGCGGCATGTTTTTTGTGCGCGCCGCCTTGCGACGTTATTTATTTTTGAATATGCCATTTCGACCGAAGCCGTAGGCGGAGTGGAGAAATCTCGTCCGCACTAAAGCCTCCCGTTTGAGGGGAGGCGGCGAGTGAAACGAGGCGGAGGGGTTCTGGCAAAAACCTGTGCCGTGAGTTTAAAAAACTTCGCGCGCGTGCGCGCATAATGCGCGCACGCGCGCGATTTCCCGCGATTTACAAAAAATTTACACTAAATGTCTTAAAAATGTATCTTTATATCCGTTTTATATATTTACTTAAAGGCGGGGTGAAATTATAATTGATGTGTACGAGTAAAAATATTGCGCCCGCATATAATATGCGTGCGCACAACGGAGAAAATTATGACAGAAAACGTTAAAGCAAAGATCGACGCCGTGGTTGAAGAATTTTCAAACATCGGCATAGTGCCTGTGATCAAGCTCGACAAGGTGGAAAATGCCGAAAAGCTTGCAAAGGCGCTGCGCGACGGCGGCATCAACTGCGCCGAAGTAACTTTCCGCGCGAAGGGCGCCGACGAGGTGATCGCGCGCATGGTAAAGGCCTACCCCGACATGATGGTGGGCGCCGGCACCGTGCTCACGTGCGAGCAGGCCGACGCGGCATACGCCGCCGGCGCGAAGTTCTGCGTGGCTCCCGGCCTCAATCCCAAAGTAGTTTCGCACTGCCTTGAAAAGGGCATACCGTTCGCCCCCGGCCTCTCCTCCGCAAGCGAGATAGAGCAGGCTTTAGAGCTCGGGCTGGACTTTGTAAAGTTCTTCCCCGCAGAGCAGGCGGGCGGCGTGGCATACATCAAATCGGTGTGCGGCCCCTATCAGAACATGCGCTTCATGCCCACGGGCGGAGTTTCGGCCGACAACCTCAACAACTACCTTGCATATAACAAGATCGTGTGCTGCGGCGGCAGCTGGATAGTGCCCGCCAAGGCGCTCGCCGAGGAGAACTGGGACGAGATAACCCGCCTCTGCAAGGAGGCCATCGATAAAATGCTCGGCTTCGAGATGGTGCACGTCGGTCTCAACTGCGCAAACCCCGAAGAGGCCGAGGCCGTTGCCGACAAGTTCGAGGCCGCCTTCGGCTTTAAGAAGAAGGTGGGCAACAGCTCGGTATTCGCCTCCGCCTATATGGAGATGATGAAGTCGCCCTTCAAGGGCGAGCACGGCCACATAGCCATCGCCACGAATTCGGTAAAGCGCGCCGTATATCAGTTGAAGATGCGCGGCTTCGAGCCCGACGAGAGCTCGTTTAAGTACGATAAAGCCACGGGCGAGCTGAATGTGGCGTATCTGAAGGACCAGTTCGGCGGCTTTGCTGTGCACCTTGTAAAACGCAAGTAGGTTCACGAAATTCTCGCGCAGGCCGTGCGCGACAATTTCCGTGATTTGAAGGGCCTTCTCGCGCGGCGCGCGGTGATGTAGCCGCCGCGCTCGGTCACCGCTCGGGCTATGATTTGCCCTTGCTCATCTCACAAGGACGAGCAAGGCATTTCATAACACAATGGTTATCCATTGTGCGTGCTGCAGCGAGATGAGCAAACGCATAATCAAAGGCGTTTGCGGTGACCGAACCGCCATGTTTCTCATTAATGGCGGCGAGACGGTGGCGCGGGCGAAGTATGAGCCCGTGGCGGAGAGATATATATGATTAACTATGTTCTAATATTAAGCGCAAAGACCGCATTAAAACTTCCATTTTACCCTTACCCAATCAAAAAATAACAACTTCGGTCTCCTTAAACAAGGGGACTTTTCTTTTTGCCGCCTTCAATTGACAACGCCGCCCCGCTTGGGATATAATTAAACTATGGTCAAAAATCAGAACGGCCCGCAAGTCGGCGGCAATTCAACAGCTAAAATATCGCGCAAGGGGCGGCGCGCTTTTGGCGCGGCGGCCATAGCCGAGTGCGGCCTGTTTGCCGCTCTCATGACGGCGGCGGCATACATACGCATACCCTTCCCGTTCGTGCCGCTCACCTTTCAGACGGCCGTCTGCATACTGTGCGGCTTGTTGCTCGGCGCAAAAAAGGGCGCCGTGAGCATGTGCGCATATGCGCTTGCGGGGCTTGCGGGCCTGCCCGTGTTCGCCTCTGGCGGAGGGCTTTCATACGTTCTCATGCCCTCGTTCGGATATATTCCCGGCTTTATTGCGGCCGCGGCCGTCGCGGGGGCGATAGCGGGGAAGGGTGAAAACCTTTCATTCAAAAGGTGCCTTGCGGCGGCGTTCGCGGCCCTTGCCGTGAATTATGCCGTCGGCACGGCGTATTTTATTGCGGTGTGGGTATTGTCGGGCTACGAGGGTCTGTTTGCCGCTGTGTTGGAGTATAACATCTTGTATATCCCCAAGGACGCGCTCTTGTCCCTCCTGGCGGCAGGCGTGGCGCGGCAGGCGTGGCGCGGCAGGCGTTGGCGGCGATAAGGCGCTCCCGCCTTAAAAAGTGAGCGCCCTCAATCGATTGCAATAATCGGTCGCATGTGTTAAAATAATATCGTTATCGGTTTCACAAGTATTTTTTGCGCCGCATAGAATGGAGTGGTGCAAAAAACTATTTCGGTCATAGATCTGGGCGCGATAGCGCGCAACGTAAAATATTTAAAGTCGCTTTCGGGCGGCGCAAAATTTTTCGCCGTCGTAAAAGCCGACGCCTACGGGCACGGCGCCGAGCGGGTGAGCCTGCACATACAGGACCTCGCGGACGGCTTCTGTGTGGCGATAACCGAGGAAGGCGCGGCCCTGCGCGTTGCGGGGATAACAAAGCCAATACTCGTTTTAACGCCGCTTATATCCCGCGACGACGCGCTGGCGGCGAAGCATTATAATCTCACCGCTACGGTCAACGGGGTGCGCTCTGCCCGCCTTGCCTCGGGACTTGATTGCCACATAAAGGTGAACACGGGCATGAACCGCTACGGGTGCAATATCTCCGAACTCGGGGATACGTTGCGCGCGCTGAATGAGAGCGGCGCACGCGTTTCGGGCGTGTACAGCCATTTGTACTGCCCGCACATTCCCGCCGAGCGCGAGAGGCAGTATGAGCTGTTCACGGCGGCCTGCAATATGGTGAAAGGGGCATATCCCCGCGCGGTTTGCCACATTTCGGCGAGCGCAGGGACGCTTCTGGGCGGCAAATATCTTTTGGACGGCGTCCGCTGCGGAATAGCCATGTACGGCTATGCGCCATGCGGTTTTTCGCGCACCGGACTCACTCCCGCGCTCAAAGTGTATGCCAGGAAGGTACAGACCTCGGCATTTGTGCCGAACGGAACGGGCTATGCTGTTGCGGAAAAAGATTATAAAACTTTAAGCGCCTACCGTCTGGGCTATGCCGACGGGTTTGCGCGCACCGTCTCCCTCGGCGAAGGGAATCTGTGCATGGACGCCTTCGTGTCAGAAAAATGTGACGGGCTTCTGGAAGTCTTTTCCGACGCCGATGAATATGCGGCGCGTTGCGGCACGATAAGCTACGAGGCTCTCTGCTCGGTCACACGCCGCTCGGATAGGGTGTATATAGTCTGACCGCAAAACTTCAAATTAGTAAATTGATCCGCGTATATGCCGTAACTAACGCACTTTTAAGGGGTTTATGAAGGACGAACTCAGGGAAAAATTCAAGATAAAGCGCAAATTTTTCGGCCCAGTCGTCCGCGAAGAGTCCGAAAGGATGATAGCAGATTATTTTATGCAGTCCTACGGAAGTTGCGGCAGCTTTTTTATTTACCACAGCTTTGGCAACGAGGCCGATACGCGCGGGATAATATCCGAGCTGTTGTCGGACGGCAAGGCTGTATATCTTCCGCGCGTGGAGGGCAGCGACATGGCAGCGGTACCGTACGGAGAGCTGAAAAAGGGCGCCTACGGCATACCGGAGCCGGCTGGACAGGCTTTTGAAGGCGTTGCCGACGTCACCGTCGTGCCGCTGCTCGCAATAAATTCCCGCGGGTACCGCCTCGGTTACGGCGGCGGATATTACGACAGATATTTAAAGGATAAAAATACGTTAAAGGTGGGGCTCGGCTTTTCCTTTCAGCTCACGGACGAATTTACAGAGGACGCGTGGGACGAGCCTTTAGACGCCTTTATCTGCGAAAGGGGGATATATTATTTTGGAAAACATGGAAAATAGCGGCGCAAACAAGCCGGGCGCCGAAGAGACGTATAAGGATGAAGTTGCGGCCGGGGGGCCGCGCCTCTCGTTAAAACACAGGGCGGAAAAGTTTTTTTATGAACTCGGGGCGCTAGTAAAAGACGCGATTTTTCCATTCATAGTTATGTGCGTTTTCTCCACCACGATAATACTCTTTTATGACTTCGACGATATTACCGTGCGCATACTCGCCGTAGTGTTCGGCGAGGCGCTTATGATTGGCGCGTTTGTCATGTTCGGCAGACAGAACGGCGCTGCTGCGTACCGAAAACTCAAACTGAACGATAGCAAGCGCAAGCTCGGCACGCGCACAAAAAAAATAGTGTTCAGAACGGGCGAATATTTACCCTGGAAGGGCTTTGTCATCGGCTTTATCTCCGCCGTACCCTTCCTCATTCTGCAGATAATCAAGTGCACGGGCGATTATTCCTTTGTCGATTTCATGCTGGAGTATGCCTGCGGCTGGGCGGTGGCGCCCCTCAACGTGATAAGCGAGGCCATACCGCAGCCCTATTATCTGCTTATGGTAATATTTCCGGTGTGCATACACGGCGGCTTCTATATCCAGGGCATGCATGCGGAAAAGAAGAGGCAGGAGGCCATAACGCGCGCCGAGGACGACAAGCGCAAGGGCAAAAAGAAGCACTATTACGATGAGAACGTCTACGAGCCCGACAGATCGGTCGATGTTCCTAAAGATAAGGGAGGCAAAAAGCGCAGATGAGGGTGATAAGCGGCAAATACCGCGGGCTTGTACTTGCCGAATTTAAGGGCAGCGACATCCGCCCCACGGCCGACAGGGTGAAAGAGAGCTTATTCAACATACTCGCTTTCAAAATCGCGGGCGCGCGCGTTTTGGACCTCTTCTGCGGAAGCGGGAGCCTGGGCATAGAGTGCCTTTCGCGCGGGGCAAAATATGCGCACTTCAACGACATTTCCCCCGCAAGTATCGCCGTTTTAAACAAAAATCTCACGCGGTTGCGCGGCGAAAAATATGCGGTTACCACGGGCGACTATGCGGCTTGCCTGCGTGGATTTAAAGACAAGTTCGATATTGCCTTTGTCGACCCGCCCTATGCCGACGACTGCGGCGTGCGCGCCGTTGAAGAGCTGGCCGCGCGCAAACTTATTTACGGCGGCGGCGTTGTCGTGTACGAGCGCGACCGCCCGTTTTCAGGTTCGGTCGACGGATTCGACGTAACCGATGAAAGGAAGTACGGCAAGACTTATTTGACGTTCTTTCAGCCGTCCTGTCCGAATTGAAAACAGAGTTAAAATTTAATTTAAATTAATTTTATTTTTACAATTTAATTTCAATATTTATTTTGCAATTTGTTTTTTATTAAATTTATTTTAATTTTTAAATTATTTTTTAATTATGAAGAGATGCGTTTTTGCAGGCACGTTCGATCCTCCCACATCGGGGCACAAATCGGTAGTTGAGGCCTGCCTTAAAATTTTTGACGAAGTGGTGGCGGCCGTCATGGTGAATACCAGAAAGACCCCTCTGCTTTCGGAGGAGCAGCGCAAAAAGCTGCTGGAAAAGCTTTTTTCCGGCAATCCGCGCGTAAAAGTTGTCGTATTCGAGGGCGCCGCCGTCGATCTTCTGAAAAGTCAGAATACGGTGTTCTATGTGCGCGGCGTGCGGGGATATTCCGACTTCGAGTATGAGACTGCCGACTATTATGCGAGCAAAAAGCTCATGCCCGAGCTTGTGGAGATATATATCCCGTCCGACCAGGACAAACTGCAGGTGAGCTCAACGCTCGTAAAAAATTCAGTCAGATTCAAAAAGGATATGTTCGGTTACGTGCCTGAAGAGATTAAGGATGATTTTTTGAGAATGCTGGAGGAAAAAGATGTTTGAAAGACAGATCAAGATACCTGAGCCCGACGAGATAAAGGACATGGCCCCCATGCCCGAAAGCCTTAAAAAGATAAAGGCCGGGCGCGACAAGCTGATAACCGACGTTATAACGGGAAAGAGCGACAAATTTATCATAATCGTCGGCCCCTGCTCTGCGCACGAGCCGGCGCCCGTTCTTGACTACGTGGAGCGTCTGGGAAAACTCAACGAAAGGGTAAAAGACAAGCTTGTGCTTGTACCGAGGATATATACCAACAAACCGCGCACCAAGGGCGTGGGATATAAGGGTATGTTCTCCCAGCCTGACCCTACAAAGGGCGAGGATATTCTTAAGGGCATTCTGACCATAAGAAAGCTGAACGTACAGGCGATAGAAGCAAGCGGCCTTTCTGCTGCAGACGAGATGCTCTATCCCGAAAATTACGGGTATGTTGACGATATATTGTCTTACGTTGCCGTGGGTGCGCGTTCGAGCGAAAATCAGCTTCACAGGCTGGTATCGAGCGGTGTGGACGGCCCCGTCGGCATAAAGAACCCTATGAGCGGCAGTATACTCGTCATGCTCAACTCAATATATGCCGCCCAGAGCGGACAGGTGTTCAAACTGAACGGCTGGCAGGTGAAGACTTGCGGCAACCCTTTGGCGCACGCCATACTCCGCGGCGCGGTTGACGGCTACGGCAACGATATTCCCAATTTTCACTACGAATTTGTGATGCAGGTTGCGGAGGGGTACGCAAAATCTGAACTTGCCAACCCCGCCATAATAATCGACGCCAACCATTCCAACAGCGGAAAAAAGTTCAAACAGCAGATCCGTATCTGCGAAGAGGTAATGCAGAACAGGATATACGATAGAGACTTCAAAAAGATCGTGAAGGGCTTCATGATAGAGAGCTTTATCGAAGAGGGCAACCAGAAGGAGGACGTTGTTTACGGCAAGTCGATAACCGACCCCTGCCTTGGCTGGGACGATACCGAAAGGCTGCTTTTAGATATCGCAGACAAAGTTTAAGCGGTGATTGGTGCGGCAGTATGCCGCAAATAACGCGTTTTTAAGAAAAATTTAAGGGACGCCATGTGTAAGATAGTGAGTTGTTTGGGCCCGAAGGGCAGTTATACATATATTGCCGCGAAAAATATGTGCGACGGTGCGGAAATAGTGCCCTGCGCTACGTTTCTTGCGGCCGCGAATATGGTGCTTGAAGGAGAGGCCGACGCCGTCGTCATGCCGATAGAAAACAGCATAAACGGCGGAGTGTTGCAGAACATGGATATACTTGCAAACTGCGGCGCTCTCACCGCAGTGCGTGAATACACTCTCAGGATCGATCACCGGCTGATAACGCTTGCCGGGGCGGACAGGAGCGGGATAAACCGCATATATTCGCACAGGCAGGCGCTTGATCAGTGCGCGGCCTATCTGAACGCGCACTATCCGAACGCCGAACTCGTGGCGGAAAACTCCACGGCGGCGAGCGTTTCGTGCATAAAGCTTCCCACCGATGCCGCTATTGCGGGCGCGCAGTGCGCATGGGAGGGGTACGACGTGTCGCCCGAGTGCATCTCCGACGAAAAGAACAACTACACTCACTTCCTGCTCGTCGTCCAAGGTTCGCTTGAGAATGAATGCAGGAGCAATAAAATTTATTTCACGCTCACCTGCAACAATGAGCCCGGCGCTCTTTTAAAAATCCTCTCCGTCATCTATAAATACGGGATAAATATGGTGAAGATAGAGTCGCGCCCGCTCAAAAATGTAGCGCACGCATATCGTTTTTTTATGGAGATTGAGGCCGATTACTCTGCTCCCGGCGTAAAGGAGGCTCTTGAAGAGCTGGACAGAACGGCAAGCTCCTTCCGCGTGATAGGTGCATATTAAACTGCATGTAATGTCGTTATTTACGGCATATATGCGGGGCAATTATAAAAAGAGCAGGATAATGAAGCATGCGGCCGCCTGAATGAATTTTACCAAAATAAATTTAAGACTGCCCACGCCGCATTTTGTTAGATAGCTCAGCTGTTGCGACAAAACGCACGCTCCGCCGAATGTTATTAAAAAACCTGCAAATGGGAGAGATAGGTCCTCGCCGCATGCGGCGAGCTGTGCGCAGCCGCCCGTCATTTCAACAAGGCCTGAGGCAACGGCTTTTGCGATATTTTCTCCCGTAAATATGCTTAAAAATCTTTCAATTGGGTATAAAATATAAAAATCGTGCGCAATTTCGGCGGCTGTATAGAAAAATGCTATGAATGCGCCCGCCGTGAGCGCGGCGCTCACGGAGCCGTAAAAGCTTTCGTACAGGACATTTTTTCCCCGGCAGGACGGCGGTATGGAGCTTTCACAGCTCTTCCCTGCAAGCGAAATGATTATTGCGACGGCGGCCACAGATATTATGTGCGCGGCAAACAGCTTTGCGCCCGCCGCTCCGTCGCCGAACATTCCGGCGCCAACAGTGCCTGTCATGAACAGCGGTCCCGACGTGGAGCAGAGAAAGGCAAGTTTTTTGCAGCCTTCTTGCGTGCACGCTCCCGAGTAGTAGAACTGGCTGACAGTGCGGCTGCCGGCCGGATAACCTGAAGTTGCGCTCATCAGAAAACATATTGCGGCGGCCTGCGGCAGTTTTACGGCGCCGCACACCTTTTTTAAGGGAGATGACAGCTTTTCTGTAAGCCCCGTGTTCACCATTATTGCGCAAATGACCATAAACGGGAACAGCGAGGGCAGTACGCACTGCGCCCACAGCGCTATGCCCTCGGCGCAGGCCGAAACGTACTTTTCCGGGCGGGCGATCAGCGCCGCCGAAAATGCCGTTAAAATTACAAACAGCAACGCATATTTTGCGTTTTTTGCAATTATTGCCGCCCTGCGGCGGCTTTTCGCACGCATGTTTTCTGAATCTGAGCTGTATGCCGGCGAGCGCATTTTGCGCGCGGCGTTAAAAATGTAGGTAGTCACATTAAAAAATTATTTAAAAGCGGGTAAAATTATGAGTAAAAAATTGGGTCTTGCATTAGGCGGAGGCGGCGCGCGCGGCGTGGTTCATATCGGATTTTTAAAGGCGCTCGAGGAGGCCGGCATCAAGCCGGACTATATTTCGGGCACTTCAATGGGTGCGGTAGTCGGCGGCTGTTACGCTGCGGGCATATCTGTGGATGAAATACGCGAGGCTGTTTTAAAATTAAAGACGATGGATCTTGTAGATCTGAATGCAATGGCTTTTACTAGGCTTTCGCTTCTGCGCAGCAAAAAGCTGCAGAACCTCTTTCTGAAATACCTCGGGGATATAAAATTTGAAGAACTGAATATCCCTTTTACCTGTACTGCCGTCGATATGTATTCCGGCAACTTATATGTGTTCGATAAGGGCAGCGTTGCGACAGGCGTGCAGGCGTCTTCATGTATTCCCGGCGTATTTAAACCGGTTGAACATGAAGGCATGCTGCTCGTCGACGGCGGCGTGCTCTGCAGGGTGCCTGTGCGGCAGGTAAAGGCGCTTGGTCCCGACGTGGTAGTGGCGGTAGACGCCATAAAGTACACGGCCGATCCCGTAACGCAGATACCCAACCTTATAGCAATGTTGCTGCGCGTGTTCGATATTCTGGATAATGTAAACGTTCGCCGCGAACGCGCCGAGTCTGACTATCCGTGCGACCTTCTTTTAGAGCCGGAGCTTGCCGGCATGAGCCAGTTTGAGGTAAAGAATCTCGACAAGGCGTATGAAGAGGGATACCAGCTCGGTAAAGACAATATTCAGAAAATACAAGAGCTTTTAAAAGATTGACTTAAAAGATATGCGGCGCCCGCCTGCGGCGGGCGCCGCATTTTAAAAATAACGTTTATTTCGTTTAAAACTCCCGCGCGTAACATTATCTGCGCGGGAATCTTGTGAATAATTATACTATCTATGGATTTATTTGATTTAAACGGCAATGAGGAACGCGCAAAGCCGCTTGCCGAGCGCATGCGCGCAAACAATCTCAACGAATTTATAGGTCAGCGGCATATTGTGGCGGAAGGGAGCCTGTTGCGCCGGGCCATCTCTTTGGACAGACTGGGCAGCTGCATATTCTGGGGTCCGCCCGGCACGGGGAAGACGACTCTTGCGAATATCATAGCTTCCACCACGCACGGCGAGTTTATAAAGCTGAACGCCGTTCAGGCGGGCGTGGCCGACGTAAAAAAGGCGGTTGAGCAGGCCAAAAACAGCCTTAAAATGTATGGCCGCCGCACCTATCTGCTGCTTGACGAGTGCCACCGCTTTAATAAAACCCAGTCCGACAGTCTGCTTCCGGCCATAGAGCAGGGCACGATAATCTTCATCGGCTCCACCACGGAGAACCCGTATGCTTCGATGACGCCAGCGATTGTATCGCGCTGCCGCGTGTTTGAGTTCAAAAGGCTGACGGAGAATGACATAAAGGGCGCGCTTTTAAGGGCGCTCAAAGACAGGCGCAGGGGCCTTGGCGAATATTCCGCCGAGGTGGAGGACGCGGCAATAGACCACATAGCCCGCATGGCGGGCGGCGACCTGCGCATGGCATACAACGCGCTCGAGCTTGCGGTGCTCACTACGCCGCCGGAGCAGGACGGAAGGATATCCGTCACCTTAAAGGATGCGGAGCAGTCCATTCAGCGTAAGGCGCTCTCCTATAACGAGGACGAGTATTACGACTACCTCTCGGCGTTCTGCAAGTCGCTCCGCGGGTCAGATTCCAATGCCGCGCTCTACTACGCAATGAGGCTTGTCGAGGGCGGGTGCGACCCTATGACTATAGCCCGCCGCCTCGTCGTGCACTCCTCCGAGGATGTGGGCATGGCCGACCCGAACGCGCTTGTCGTTGCAACTTCGGCCATGTACGCCTTTGAAAAGATAGGCTATCCCGAGGGGCTCATTCCGCTTTCAAACGCCATAGTCTACGTGTGTGAGGCTCCGAAGAGCAATGCGGCGTGCAACGCCTATCATGCTGCCATGACAGACGCGCGCGAGGTGCGCGACGACGACGGCGTGCCGCCGTATTTAAAGGACAATACCTTCGGCGATAAAACCGCCAAAGCTCAGAGCAGAAACTATAAATACCCGCACAACTATGCGGAGGGATATGTGGAGCAACAGTACATGCCCGAAAAGCTGAAAGACCGCGTATATTACACCCCAAAGGATATCGGCTTTGAAAAAACCGTAAAGGAGATAAGGCGGCAAAAGGGTAAGCTGAAATAAAGTTTTGTTTGCATTTTTGCGGTGTTGCACGTCATTTAAAATTGATATTTGCTTATATCTGATATAAGTTAAGATTATATTTCAGACATGAAAAACAAATTGAATTGTAAATAAAACTTATAAAAATGTATATTTTTTAAAAATAAAACCTTGCACACATATTTTAAGGCGCGGGCTTCGGCAACTTTGCCCACGCCCGCGCCTTAAAAATATTTAATTCAAAAATTTGACAAATTGCTTGAGTATAGGATATAATTCTAATATACAACAAAGTAAGCGCGGTCCGCGCGAGAATTTTGTGAACTTAATAATAAAAGCGTTGATGAAGAGAAGTAGTTCAGAGAGCCGCCCACAGAGAGCAGGGGAAAGGTGAAAGCCCTGCGGCGAGGCGCTGTGCGAATAACACTTCGGAGCTGCTGCCCGAAAGGCGACAAGTAGGGTAAGCCGTGCGCCCGCGTTAAGGGCAGAGATTTGTTTGAATCTTGCAGAGCGACCGCATTTCTTGCGGTAATTTAGGTGGCACCACGGACATATAGCTGTTCGTCCTAAAATTTTTATTTTAGGCGGGCAGTTATTTTTTTGCCCGCAAGGGAGTTACACTATGCAAAGTTTATATCGTACCATAACGGCAGACAAACTTACCGAAAAACTTATCGGCGCAACCGTCACCATGTGCGGCTGGGTAGAGAACATCCGCGACCACGGCGGCGTGTCGTTTGTTGATCTTCGGGACTACTACGGCGTGGTGCAGGTGGTCATGCGCGACACATCCCTGCTGCACGGTCTTGTAAAGGAGGACTGCATTTCCGTCACGGGACCCATAGATGCGCGCGACGAGGAGACCTACAACCCCAAAATCCCCACGGGCACGATAGAATTGAACTGCAAGTCGGTGCGCGTTTTGGGCAAGGTGCGCGAACAGCTGCCCTTTGAGATAATGACCTCCAAGGAGACGCGCGAGGATCTGCGCCTTAAATACCGTTTTTTAGATATGAGGAACAGAAAGGTGAAGGATAACGTCGTGTTCCGCGCGCAGGTCATCGCCTTTTTGCGCCGCGAAATGGAGGAGTTGGGTTTTTTGGAGGTGCAGACGCCCATTCTCTGCGCCTCCTCGCCCGAGGGCGCGAGGGACTATATCGTTCCTTCGCGCAGATTCAAGGGGAAGTTTTATGCCCTTCCGCAGGCTCCGCAACAATATAAACAGCTTTTGATGGTGGGCGGGATAGACAGGTACTATCAGATAGCTCCCTGCTTCCGCGACGAGGACGCCCGCGCCGACCGTTCCCCCGGCGAGTTCTACCAGCTCGACTTCGAGATGGCGTTTTCAACGCAGGAGGACGTGTTCGAAGTGGGACAGAAGGTACTGTACGACACCTTTAAAAAGTTCGCGCCCGCGGCAAAGGTGACAGAGTTGCCGTTCCCCGTCATCTCATACGCGCAGGCAATGCTTGAATATGGCACGGATAAGCCCGATCTTCGCAACCCGCTTAAGATAATCGATCTGTCGGAGTTCTTTTCGCGCTGTACGTTCAAGCCGTTCATAGGCGCGACGGTGCGCGCCATAAAGGTGCACGCCGAGATGAGCAAGGGCTTCCACGAAAAACTGCTTGAGTTTGCCGTCTCGATAGGCATGGGCGGACTGGGTTATTTAGAGGTGGGCGACGACCTATCGTTCAAGGGTCCCATAGACAAATTCATCCCGCAGGAGTTAAAGAGCGAGCTTATATCGCTTGCAGAGCTGAAGTACGGCGATACTATATTCTTTATCGCCGATTCGCCGACGCTTGCTCCCAAACTTGCCGGGCAGATAAGGCAGGAGCTGGGCAAGAGGCTCGGCCTTATCGAGGAGAACGCCTACCGCTTCTGCTTTGTAAACGATTTCCCCATGTACGAGCTCGACGAGGCGGGAAAAGTGGGCTTCACGCACAACCCCTTCTCCATGCCGCAGGGCGGACTGAAGGCGCTCGAGGAGAAGGACCCGCTGGATGTGCTCGCATACCAGTACGACATAGTGTGCAACGGCGTGGAACTTAGTTCTGGCGCGGTGCGCAACCACGACTTGGATATCATGAAAAAGGCGTTTGAGATAGCGGGTTACTCCGAGGAGGAGCTTAAAGCCAAGTTTGGCGCGCTGTATACGGCGTTCAAATTCGGCGCGCCTCCCCATGCGGGCATGGCTCCCGGCGTGGACAGAATGATAATGCTGCTTCGCGGCGAAGAGAACATCCGCGAGGTGATAGCCTTCCCCATGAGCGCCTCGGCGCAGGACCTCATGTGCGGCGCGCCTTCGGAAGTGACCGAGCAGCAGCTTCGCGAAGTGCATATCAAAATAAGATGACACGGCGGGGCAACAGTTATAAGTTGCCTTGCGGCAACGCGATGAGTGATGAGCGGCTTCGCCGCGTGATGATTTGCGCTTTTGCGCAAAGTTATATATAATCTATATAGGCAGGCACATATATGGCAATTACCGATAAAGAGTTCAAAACGCTGTCGCACCTTGCAAGGCTCTCATTTTCAGAGGAAGAGGAGGGTGAGTTTTTGCAGGGCTTTGAAGAGATGATAGTCTTTTGCGACGGCATAAATTCAGAGATAGAAGGCGACACCTCCTCGATACGCGAGGTGGGCTCGCGCGAAATTGCGCTCGACGATCTGCGCGAGGACGAGGTTGCTCCGAGTTTACCCAATGAAAAGATACTTTCAAACGTGCACGGCGAGCGGGGCTATTTCGCCGTAAAGCGGGTGGTAAAATGAGCGGCAAAATAAAGATGCTCTCCGATATGCTTAAGAGCGGCAAAATTTCGTCGGAGGAGCTCACTCGCCGCTATATATCCCGCATCGAACGCCTCAACCCCTCGCTCAACGCCTATGTCTCGCAGACGTTTGACGAGGCCCTAAAGGCCGCGGCGCGCGCCGATATATTGATAAGAGAGGGCCGCGCGACTTCTCTCACGGGCATACCCATGGCCCTTAAAGACAATATCTGTTCCGACGGCCAGCTCACCACCTGCTGTTCAAAGATATTGCAGGGCTTCAGGCCGTACTACAGCGCCACGGTGTGGGAAAAACTCAGCGCGCAGGGCGCGGTAATGCTCGGCAAGACCAACATGGACGAGTTTGCCATGGGCTCGGCCTCCGAAACTTCCTTCTACGGCGCACCCAAAAACCCCGTGGATATATCAAGGGTGACGGGCGGCTCGTCCGGCGGCTCTGCGGCGGCGGTAAAGGCCGATATGGCGGCCTATGCGCTCGGCTCTGATACGGGCGGCTCCATACGCCAGCCCGCGTCGTTCTGCGGCGTGGTCGGCTTCAAGCCCACATATGGCGCGGTGTCGCGCTACGGCCTCATTGCCTATGCTTCATCGCTCGACCAGATCGGCCCGCTCGCAAGCTCTGTCGAGGACGCGGCCATTGTCTACGACGCCATCCGCGGCCAGGACAGCCGCGACCAGACCTCCGCGGCCACTCCCGAGGGCGAAACGGGCCTCGATATCGACATAAAAAATTTAAGGGTGGGCGTGCCCGAAGAGTTCTTCTCCGAGGGCGTGTCCGACGAGGTAAAATCTGCAATTGAGGCGGCAATATGCCTTTACAAACGCGCGGGCGCAAAGGTGGAGCGCGTAAAGATCCCCGCGTTCAAAGTGGCGCTGCCCGTCTACTATATCATAAGCTGTGCCGAGGCCTCTTCCAATCTCGGCCGCTACGACGGCATACGCTACGGCTATCGCGCCGAGAGCTTTTCCGACATTGACGACATGATCTTAAAGACGCGCACCTTTGGCTTTGGCAAGGAGGTCAAAAGGCGGATAATGCTGGGCACATATGTGCTCTCCAGCGGCTATTTCGACGCGTACTACAAAAAGGCGTGTCTGCTGCGCGAGCGCATTATAGCCGAGTTTGCCGAAGTTTTTAAAAGCTGCGACGTGCTCTTAACTCCCACCGCGCCCACCGCGGCGTTTAAGCTCGGCGACAAGAGCGCAAACTCCGTGGAGGCGTACCTTGCAGATATCTGCACGGTGCCCGTGAATATCGCGGGTCTGCCCGCCGTGTCGCTGCCGTGCGGCTTAGGTGAAGGCGGACTGCCCATAGGGTTGCAGATAATTGCAGACAGGTTCTGCGACAAAACCGCGCTGGCGGCGGCCCGCTTCTTCGAGCGCGAGCGCCCCGTGAGCGCGCCGCTGTGCGAAGAGGCAAAATGTGAGGTGGAGCTATGAAATATCAGCTTGTATCGGGCTTTGAAACGCATGTGGAGCTTGCCACGGCCACAAAGATATTCTGCGGCTGTTCCGCAAAGTTCGGCGCTTCGCCAAACACGCACTGTTGCCCCGTATGCACCGGCCAGCCCGGTGCACTGCCCGTGCTCAACAAAAAGGTAGTGGAGTTCGCCATACGCGCAGGCCTCGCCACGCACTGCACAATAAACACCACCACGCATCTGGACCGCAAAAATTATTGCTACCCCGACCTTCCCAAGGCCTATCAGATATCACAGTTCGATAAGCCGCTGTGCGAGCACGGCTATGTCGAGCTGGAGAGCGGAAAGAGGATAAGGCTCACTCGCATACACATAGAGGAGGACGCGGGCAAACTCGTGCACGAGCGCGGCTATACCTATATCGACTACAACCGCGGCGGCGTGCCGCTCATCGAGATAGTATCCGAGCCCGACATCTCCTCGCCGGAGGAGGCGCGCGAATACGTTGAAAAATTACAGCTCATCATGCGATATATAGGGGTCTCCGACTGCAGGATGCAGGAGGGCTCTATGCGCTGCGACGTGAATATCTCCTTAAAGGAGGAGGGGAGCGACATGCTCGGCACGCGCACAGAGATAAAGAACATGAACTCCGTCAGCTTTATCGAAAAGGCCATGGCGTATGAGGCGGCCCGCCAGGCCGAGATACTTGACGCGGGCGGAAAGATAGAGCAGGCAACCATGCGCTTTGACGAGGGCACGGGCGAGACATATGTAATGCGCACCAAAGAGGACGCGCAGGACTATCGCTACTTCCCCGAACCCGACCTTTTAACGGTGAATATCCCGCAGCAAAAAGTGGAAGAAATCGCCGCCGCCCTGCCCGAGCTCCCGCTCGAAAAGCTGAGGCGATACACGGGCGAACTCGGCATAAGCGCGCAGAACGCGCACCTTCTGTATAAATACAAGGCCGTGTGCGACTTTTTCGATAGCTGCATAGCGCAGGGCGCGGGCGCAAAGAACCTTTCCAACCTCATTCTGGGCACTATATATTCCACGCTCCCCACCGAGGAGGAGAAGGAGGCCTTCGATATAAAGATCTCGGCGGAGGATATGGCGCAGCTTGTGAAGTATGTAGACGGCGGCAAGATAAACATAACGCTTGCGCAGATGACCCTTTCAAAGATGCTCAAAGAGGGCGGCGCCCTCTCCGACTATATCAGCGAGACCGATCTTGCGGGCGTTTCCGAGGGCGAACTCGAGGCGCTGTGCCGCGAGGCCATAGCGCAAAACCCCAAGGTGGCGGAGGACTTTAAGGGCGGCAAGGAAAAGGCCATCGGCGGCCTGTTCGGCTATATAAAGCGCGCCACCCAGGGCAAGGCCGACATAAAAAAGGCCGAGGCCATTTTAAGAAAGCTGCTTTCGGATTAGAACCCGATAATAAATCTGTAAAATCGTTTTCAGTTGTTTCAACCGCAGGGCGGGGCGCAATTTTGCGCCCCGCCCTGCGGTTTTTATTTCCTGCAGTAATAATGCCGCCGTCCGCAAAATAAAATATACCGAACTTAATAAATCTTTGTACGGCTTACAGACATGGCGCAACGTGCGGAAATCGCAATTCTGTTGCGGAAGTTGCGGGCTGAATTTTCGTTAAAAATCGTCAAAAATACCCGCTATAGCAAAAAAATCGTCACTTTCATTTTGGTATTATATGGCTAAACCTGCTTTTACGGCTACGGTAAAATTAAAAACAATACTTCTCTCTCTCATTGCGGTAGTAACTCTTGCGGCGCTCCTTCTCGCCGTGTATTTTACGGGCGCATATGCCGTTTTCTACGGCGGCACGAACCGCCGCATACCCATATACAGCGTGGAGCGGGAGGACAAATATATCTCGATAACGTTCGACTGTGCCTGGGGCACCGAACATACCGACGCAATCTTACAGGCGCTTTCGGACTACAACGTTAAGGCGACTTTTTTTATGGTCGAGTTCTGGACGGAAAAGTATTCTTCATATGTGGAGCGCATCTATGAGGCAGGGCACTCCATAGGGACGCACTCAAAGACACATTCCTATATGTCAAAGCTCTCGGCGGATGAGATACGCGCCGAACTTGCCTGCTCCTCCGCGGCAATAACGGCCGTTACGGGCGCGCCGGTGGAGCTTTTCCGCGCTCCCTACGGCGACTACGACAACGAACTGATAAAAACCGCCGAAGAAGAGGGGTATTACACCATTCAGTGGGACGTCGACAGCCTCGACTGGAAGGACCTTTCGGCGGGCGAGATATCCATGCGCGTGATAAACAGGGTGCAGAGCGGCTCTATTATTCTCATGCACAATAACGGGCTGCACACGGCCGAGGCCGTGCCCGTGATTTTAAAGGAACTTATATCGCGAGGTTACACGTTTGTGCCCGTAGATCAACTGATTTACAGGGATAACTATTACATAGATTCAAACGGCAGGCAGCAGCCCGCGGAGCAGGCGGCATGAACGCGCGGCAATTAAGTCAGGGACAAAAATATTTAAAATATAAAAGAAATACTTTATTGGAGGCTTAAATGAATTACAGTACGGAAAAGAACAACAGGGTCTACATTCACGGCGAGATAGTCAGCGAGGCGAAATTTTCGCACGAAGTGTTCGGCGAAGGCTTTTACGAATTTTTCGTAAAGGTGCTGCGCCTCTCGGGACAGGCGGATATACTGCCGGTCACCGTGTCGGAGCGGATAATGACGGAGGACATGAAGCCGGGTGCGCAGATAAGCGTTCTGGGGCAGTTCCGCTCGTACAACAAGCTCGAGGGCGGCCGCTCCCGCCTCATGCTCACGGTGTTTGTGCGCGAACTTCTTGAGGAACCGCAGGGCAAAAATCCCAACAGTATAGTGCTTTCAGGCTATATTTGCAAGCCGCCGGTGTACCGAACCACGCCGTTCAACAGGGAGATAGCCGATCTCCTGGTCGCCGTAAACCGCTCGTACAACAAGTCGGACTATATCCCCGCGATCGCGTGGGGCAGGAACGCGCGGTTTGTAAAAAACCTCGCCGTGGGCGATAAGATAGCGCTCTCGGGCAGGATACAGAGCAGGGAGTACCAGAAAAAGCAGGACGACGGCTCGTTTTTAACGATGACGGCATACGAAGTTTCTATATCAAAACTTGCCGCATTTGACGACGCGGCGGAGTTCAACATTGACGAGGAATTCGAGTTGTATTCGCATATCCCCGACAGCTCGCGCGAGGGCCACACGCAGGAGGGTTGAGCGGCATTTTATAAAACTTTGGCATCGTTTGCTTTGGCCGCGGCGCCCTTCGGCGCCGCGGCCATAAAAAATTTTGCACAAAATGCTTGATTTTTACATTTTTATATGATAACATAATTCTACTATCAACATTCACAATAAAAATCTTGGCGTAGTCAAAAAATTTTGTGTGAATAATAATAACTTATGTCGCAAGGCGGGTTTCCCGCCGCAGCAGGCCCCAATTTGCGCA
>DVHB01000072.1 GCA_018712405.1 Candidatus Coproplasma stercoripullorum | reverse complement strand
GAATTTAGTTCGCCGATACCTCTTTTTCACGACTTACCGTAAAATCACGGAAAAAGATTTTGCCAAAGGCAAAAGATTTTTCGTGAATTTTTTTCACTCTCCCGCAAACTGCGAGTTGTACAGGCTTGCGTAGAAGCCGTTCTGTGCAAGCAATTCTTCGTGCTTGCCCTGCTCCACTATGTTTCCGTCGCGCATTACAAGTATGAGGTCGGCGTTCTTTATTGTGGACAGCCTGTGCGCTATGACAAAGCTCGTTCTGCCGTGCGTGAGGTTATCCATTGCCGTCTGTATTATCTCTTCTGTGCGGGTATCGACGTTGGAGGTCGCCTCGTCGAGTATCAGCATGGGCGCATTTTCGATCATTGCGCGCGCTATCGTTATCAGCTGTTTCTGGCCGCCCGATATCTCGTCGCCGTTTTCAACATAGTGCTCTAACCCGCCCGGCTGGGTGGAGATGTAGTGCGTTATGCCCGCCGCCTCGCATGCCGCACGCACCTGCTCGTCGTCGGCCTGCTTGGAGTATACTATATTCTCGCGCAGCGTGCCTTCGAACATCCATGTGTCCTGCAGCACCATGCCGAACAGGTCGTGTATTTCCTCGCGCGGCATATCTTTTATTGAAACGCCGTCGATCGTGATGTCGCCGCTGTTTACCTCGTAGAACCTCATCAGGAGGTTTACCATGGTGGTCTTGCCTGCGCCCGTGGGGCCGACGATCGCCACCTTCCAGCCCGGCTGAACTTTTGCCGAAAAGTCCGGTATTATCACCCTGTCGGGCGAGTAGCCGAATTTTACGTGTTTGAACTCGACTTCGCCGCGCACGCCGCCCGTGAGTTTGCGCTCCTTGCCGCTCTCATCCTCAAGTTCTTCTTCTCCGAGGAAGGCGAATACCCTGCCGCTTGCAGCCGCCGCGCTCTGCAGCACGTTGGCTGCCTGGGCTATCTGCGAGAGGGGGCTCTGAAACAGGTTGACGTACACAAGGAACGCGGAGAGCGTGCCGAACGTCACACCCAGCGAGCCGCGGCTTATGAGTATGCCTGCAACCACGCACACCGCGGCGTAGGCAAAGTAGGAAATAAAGCTCATTGCCGGCTGCATTATTCCGGAGAGTGCCTGTGAAAGGAAGGTGCTCTTCTTTAAGCGCTTGTTGGTCTTTCCGAAGTCTGCGCCCGTGCGCCCTTCGGCGTTGAACGCCTTTATTACGAGCTGTCCGGAATAGTTTTCTTCGACTTTTCCGTTCAGAACGGCGAGTTCGTCCTGCTGTTTTCTGAACTGCGGTTGAGAGAACTTCATTATCACCATCAGCAGGATGGCCATGAGCGGCACTATTATCAGCACCGACAGCGCCAGTTGCCAACAGGTCACAAACATCGCAATTAGTACGCCTATCAGCATGCATACAGACTGCACGACCATGGAAACCGCCTGCTGCATGGAGTTGCCTATGGTATCCACGTCGTTTGTAACGCGCGAGAGCGTGTCGCCGTAGGGGTGGGAGTCGAAGTATTTTAAGGGAACTTTGTTTATCTTCTTGGATATATCCGAGCGAAGCGCGCGGCACATTCTCTGCGACACCGTCGTCATCGTATAACTTGAAACATAGGTGCACAGCGCGTTGCATACATAAAATATTATCAGCATGATCGCAAAGCGCGCAACTTCGCTCATGTCGATGAGCGTACCGTCTATGCCTACAGTAATTACGTCTACGAGGTCGGAGAGTATCTGCGGCGCGAATATAGAGAGCACTGTGGCTCCTATCGTAAATATAATGGAGATGATTATCGGCCAGATATAGCGCTTCATGAATACGGCAAGCTTGCCGATATTTTTTGTGAATTCGCCCTTTTGCAGCTTGGTGCCGCTGTATTGTGCAGGTCTCATAAACCAAGTTCCTCCTTAGAAAGCTGCGACAGAGCTATCTCGCGGTATACAGGGCAGTTTTCAAGCAGTTCTTTGTGCGTGCCCTCGCCCACGGCTTTTCCCTGGTCAAGTACGATTATCTTGTCGGCGTCCATGATGGTGCCTATTCGCTGGGCTACTATCAGGTTCGTGGCGCCCGAAAGATGCTCTTTCAGGTTTTCGCGCACTTTTTTGTCGGTCTTATAGTCAAGTGCGGAAAAGCTGTCGTCGAAAATCATTATTTCAGGCCTCAGCGCCACGGCGCGCGCAATAGAAAGTCTCTGTTTCTGTCCGCCCGAAACGTTTTTACCGCCCTGCGATATCATGCTTGCGTAGCCGCCCTGCATCTCGTTTATAAATCCGTCGGCCTCGGCGATCCTGGCGGCCTCCTCTATGGCGTCCATGTCGCTCACGCCGCCGAACCCTATGTTCTCGGCAACGGTGCCCGAAAACAGTACGCCCTTCTGCGGTACGTAGCCGATTTTGCTGCGCAGCGTGCTTTGTTTTAAGTTTTTGACGTTTACGCCGTCGACGAGCACTTCGCCCTCGGTCGCGTCGTAAAAGCGCGGCACAAGGTTGATGAGGGTAGATTTGCCCGAACCCGTGCTGCCGATAAAGGCAATCGTCTGTCCTTTCTCTGCGCGGAAGGAGATGTGTTCGAATACGTCCGCGTCCGCGTCGGGGTAACGGAAGCTCACGTCTCTGAACTCTACCGTGCCGACTTCGCTCGGCTGTTCTTCCGTCTCGGGGTCGGATATTGAGAGCGGGGTTTCAAGCACTTCGTTTATCCTCTTTGCCGCAACCTGCGCGCGGGGCAGCAATATGAACATCATCAGAAGCATCAGAAACGCCATTATCACCTGTGAGGCCAGCGTCATGAACGATACGATGGTCTGATACTCTATCTGGCCGGCATTCATAAGCGAGGCGCCTATCCAATAGATGGCAAGCGTAAGGCCGTTCATCACCAGCATCATCAGAGGACTCATGAGCGCCATCACTCTTCCTGTGAACAGCTGTGTGTTGGTAAATGCGTCGTTTGCCTTGCTGAATTTTTTCTCCTGGTAGCTCTCTGCATTATATGCGCGCACAACTCTCAGACCCGTAAGATTTTCGCGCGTGACTCCGTTCAGTCTGTCGGTGAGTTTCTGCATGAGCTTGAATTTCGGCATGACCGCCAGCATTATTGCAGCTATGCATATTATAAGTATTACGACGGCAACGGCGGTGGCAAGCGTGAGTTCCCCGCTTGAGGCGTTTATTTTGCAAATCGCCCATATTGCCATAATGGGGGCATATATCAACATTCTCAGGGTGAGAATGTTTGCCATATGCACCTGCTGAATATCGTTTGTCGTTCTGGTGATCAGCGACGCGGTTGAAAACTTGTTTATCTCCGCTATCGAAAAGCTTTCAACTTTCGCGTATACCTTGCTTCTCAGCGTTGCCGAGAGGCGGCTGGCCACAAATGACGCGGCTATGCCCGAAGCGACCTGGCACAGCGCGCTGCATGCGGCAAAGGCAAGCATTATGCCGCCCTCGCGCCATATGTCGGCCGTAGAGCCAAGGCCCAGGCTTACAGACTGAATGGCGCCCACTATCGCCGAGATCTGGTCGGTCAGCTCCATGGTGAAATACACCTGGGCTACCGTTATTCCGACAATAAGCGCGACAAGCAGCCAGTCGAGCGCCTTTAAATTTTTATACAGTTTAAGCATCTATGTTCTCCTGCATTTTTGTTTCCTCTTTTCTTTCCAGATAATCAAGTATTTTTTCGCTTGAAGTAAGGAAGGCGGCGCGTTCGCTCTCGCTCAGCGCGCATATCGCGTCGGCAATGTTGGCGATGAACTTCTGTCCTGACTGTGCCAGCGCATTTTTCCCTTTCTCTGTCAAAATAATGCTCACTTTTCGGCCGTTCTTAACTTTTTGCACCAGACCTTTTTCTTCAAACGGTTTTAAAAGCCTGCTTACGTTCGGTACGGCCAGACCGGAAAATCGGGCCATCTCGGATATCGTCAGCGGCCTGCCGTGCCGCCTTTCAAACTCGTGCAGACCGCCGAGTACGCTGAAAATTTTCCCTGAGCCTGACGGCAGTATTCTCTGCATTGTCTCCTTGAACCGGAAGAACAGCGAAGCCGCTCTGTCGGTATAGTTGTCCCTGTCCACGTGGCACCTCCGCAAAACAGTTATCAATTGATAACTTTTTAAACAGTATATTCACGTTTCAAACGCAAGTCAATGAATTTGCCGCACTAGAGATTTATATTCATTAACTTTTCATGAAGTTCACAGTAAGTATAGATTTTACCATATTTCCGCTTCGTCGGCCGTTCTGCGATCCGTCATTAAAAAACCCGCCCTCTTTAAAGGCGGGTGTGTGCGTATTGTGTTTTTGCGGCCGAATGTTTCAGCCGTCGCTATTGTCGCGCTCGGCCTCCTCGTCCTTTGCGCGCAGCAGAGCTATATATTCGCTGTACTGCCTGTCGTTCATCTTTCTGATCTTTTTCTTTTTGCCGGACATATATTACCTCCGTGTTTTTAATTAATTATGCCCACGGGCGCGCATTTTATTCGGCATGCAGGCGTCCTTTTATCCGGCGTACAGTTTTAAAAAATCGCCGCCGCGCAGAGCCTGCGCGGCGGCTTGAGCTTAAATTGGAATTGTTCTAAAATAAAATTACATGCGCAAGGCGAATTCAGTTCGCCGTTAAGCGCGACACAATTTGCCGCGTCAGCGGATTTTGCCGTTTCCCGCACGCGGGAGTCCTACGGCAAAG
This sequence comes from Candidatus Coproplasma stercoripullorum, assembly GCA_018712405.1. GTDB lineage: Bacteria > Bacillota > Clostridia > Christensenellales > Borkfalkiaceae > Coproplasma > Coproplasma stercoripullorum. Next base: position 5,150 of record DVHB01000072.1, on the reverse strand, counting down.
CAGCGCTTCGCTCGCGCACCAAAGGGGGAATTACCCCGATTATATAATAAGAGAGCCTTTGAAATCGGGGTAAGGGGGAGCCGGCTCCCCAAAATCACGAAGATTTCCGCGTATCACCTGCGCGGAAATCTGTGAGCTCCTTTTTTACAGCGAGCGCACGCGGAGCACTCCCTCGACCTTTTTGATCGATTCTATCGTTTTGTCGGGGACGGCTCCGTCGATCTCGAGTATCGAACATGCGTATTCGCCGCGGCTGGAGCTTGCCATGTGCGCGATATTCAGCGCCTGTTCGGATATGGCGAGCGTGAATTTGGTTATTATGTTTTTTACGTTGCGGTGCAGGATCTGTATTCTGCCTTTCCCCTCGTCGCGCGCGAGCGAAACGGAGGGGTAGTTGACGCTGTTGGCAATATTCCCGTTTTCGATGTAGTCGACAAGCTGGTGCGCCGCCATGACCGCGCAGTTGTCCTCGGCTTCGGGCGTGCTTGCGCCCAGGTGGGGCACGCATATGCAGTTTTTAACGCCGATGAGCTTTGCGTTGGGGAAGTCGGTTATGTACCTGCCGACTTTGCCGCTCTCAAGGGCGGCTATGATGTCGTCGGTATTCACAAGCTCGCCGCGGCTGTCGTTGATGATGACTACGCCGTCCTTCATCTGGGCTATGGTATCCTTGTTTATCATGCCCTTGGTGTCGGAAGTGGCGGGGGCGTGTATCGTTATAAAATCTGCGGTTTTATATATCTCTTCGCGCGTGGCCACAACTTTTATGTGGGGGGAGAGCGCAAGCGCGTTGAGCGTGGAGAGGTAGGGGTCGGTGCCGCATACCTCCATGCCCAGGCCGTACGCCGCGTTGGCGACTTCCACGCCTATGGCGCCGAGGCCTATAACGCCCAGCATCTTGCCCTTTATCTCGCTGCCCACGAACTTCGACTTGCCCTTTTCGACGAGCTTGCCCACGTTGTCGCCTTCAGACTTCAAGGTCTTTACCCAGTCTATGGCCTCGGTTATCTTTCTGCCGCCCAGAAGCAGCTCGCATATCACCAGTTCTTTAACGGCGTTTGCGTTTGCGCCGGGGGTATTGAATACCACTATGCCTTTTTCTGCATAGTCGGCCACGGGTATATTGTTGGTCCCCGCGCCCGCGCGCGCAACTGCAACGAGCTTGTCGCCCACGTTATAGTCGGCCATCTGCGCCGAGCGCACCATTATGCCGTCGGGATTTTCGCAGCTGTCGCCGTAGCCGTAACCGGCGAAGATAGCGTCGGCGAGCGGGCTTATCGCGTTGAGTTTGAGTATCTGTTTTGCCATTTTTAAGTCCCCCTTGAATTTATTTGTATTTGGGTGAGTGTTTAATATTTGAGTATGTATTTAAAACTTATTTGTTCTCGAGTTCGAATTTCTTCATGAATTCGATGAGCGCCTTCACGCCTTCCACGGGCATCGCGTTGTATATCGAGGCCCTCATGCCGCCCACGAGCCTGTGGCCCTTCAAAGACACCAGACCCGCCTTTTTTGCTTCGGCGATGAATTTTGCGTCGAGTTCGGCCGAGGGGGTGACGAACGGAACGTTCATTATCGAGCGGAACTCTTTTACTACGTTGTTTTTAAACAGCGAAGAGTTGTCGATAAAGTCGTACAAAAGGTCTGACTTGTATACGTCTGCCTCGTTCATGGCCTTCACGCCGCCCTTTGCCTTTAAATCGCGCAGCACAAGGTCGGCCATATATATCGAAAAGCAGGGAGGGGTATTGTAGAGCGAACCGTTTTCGTCCTGCACTTTCCATTTGAGCATTGTGGGGCAGATCTTTAAAGGGTCCTGTATAAGGTCGCGCCTTGCAATGACTATGGTCACGCCCGCGGGCGCAAGGTTCTTCTGCGCGCCTGCGTATATCACGCCGAACTTTTTAACGTCGACCTCGCGCGAGAATATCTCCGACGACATGTCCGCAACGAGCGGAGCCTTGCATTCGGGGAATTTTATATACCTCGTGCCGAATATGGTATTGTTTGAGGTAATGTGCACATAGTCGGCGTCTTCGGAATAGGGCAGAGTATCCACGTCGGGAATATATGTATAGGTTTTGTCGGAACTGTCGCCTATCTTTACTGCTTCTCCGTAGATCTGGCCTTCCTGCCATGCCTTCTTGGCAAAGTTGCCGGTGACGATATAGTCGGCCTTGCCGTGGTGCATCAAATTCAGGGGTATGGCTGCAAACTGGGTGGAGGCGCCGCCCTGCACAAATATCACGGCATAGTCGTCGGGCACGTTAAGAAGTTCGCGTACCAGGCTCTCGGCCTCTTTGACCACGGCGTCGAACGCCTTGTCGCGGTGCGATATTTCGGTCACGGACATGCCTGTTCCCGCAAAGTCCAAAAATTCCTTCTGGGCCTCCTGCAGTACGTTCAGCGGCAGCGTGGAAGGTCCCGCCGAAAAGTTGTAAACTCTCATATAATTGTCTCCCTTAAATAAATTTGCGAAATGCCGGGGCATGCGTATCTGCCGCCCGCGCCGCCGTAAGCGGCCTCCCCGCACTCATGCGAAGTTTCGTATAATGACTTTATTATACTACAGTGCTTTCAAAATTTCAACCTTACGGGCAAAGAAATTGTTATTTTTTTATCTTTTGCGGCAGAGGGACGCATCCCGGGCGCAAAAAGGCGTTAAACGCGGCATATCTGCCCGTCAATTAAAAAAAATTTTGCCGCGTTTTACAAAAAGTTCGGGCAATTATATTTACATTCTCCGTTTTTTGTTGTAAAATTGTTCTGTAAGCAAAAAGCGCGGGGGTATGTGCCGGACAACCGGCCGTCCGCTGCGGCAGAGAGGTACTTTTATGTCTATTTTCAACAAAAAGGGCGAAGGCGAACGCCAGACCGCAAACTACGCCACAAAGGCCGACGTCATTCTGCAACGCCAGGCCGAGCTTGCGGAAAAGCTTGATAAACTGCTTGCGGCAGAGGGATCGGGAGGTCCCGTGGCTGAAAAGGTGTCGCAGGAGACTGCCTACATAAGCAAGCAGAACAGCTCTATCCTGGATAAGCTGCTTTCAGAAAACGCCCAGCTCAGGAAGGAGATAAATTACGTTGCCGCCCAATGCGAAAGCGTATTCGTAAAACTTTCGGGCATGATCTCCTCTCTGGAAGAAAAGGTCATGAAGTACGCCCTGGGCGTGCATCCGTCGGAGAGCGGCGAGGGGTATGTCCCCGAACTCGTTAACTATGACAAGCTCGCCGAAAGTCTTGCCGATAAACTCGCCGGCAAGCAGATATTCTCCGATCTCAGCTGCGACGAAATAGCCAGGCGCGTGGCCGAAAGCATGCCCCAGGAGATAGTGCCCGCCGATTACATAGCTTCCAAGGTGGCGGAACAGATAGTGATTCCTCCCGCAGTCATAGGCGCGGACGGCTCCGCTACGCCTGTGGAAGTATCGGCGCAGATAGATTCCGACGCCCTCTCCGACGAGATAGCCCGCAAGGTCAGCGCGCTCTCGCCCAACGACTTCGACATCATCGTCGACGACGAAGGCTGCCGTTCGCTCGCCGAGGCCGTGGCCGAAAAGCTTGACTACGACGGCATTGCAAAACGCCTTGCCGAAAAGAACGCATATGACGAGCTTGCCGCCGCCGATGCTGAGGAGTATGTCAATCCTGAGGAACTCGCCCGCCTAGTATCTGAAAAGCTTGCAGCAAGCGGCGTAAACGAGGACGCCATTGCCGACAAAACGGCGGCCGCCCTCTCCAATATCATGCCGGAGGTCGACGGCGACGACATCGCCGACAAGGTTGCCGCCGCGGTGCTCGCCTCCGTTCCCGCGACGGAGATCGACTACGACGCCATAGTAAACGGCGTGGCCGAAAAACTTTCCGCATCCGGCGCCGTTGAAGCTGTGTCGGCGGAGACCGTGCCCATAGGCGACGACTTTGATATCGTCATCGACGACGACGGCATAAAGAAGATAACCGAGAGCGTTTCCGCCACGGTGGCGGAATCTACGGGCGCAAAGCTCGACGAGATAAATGGCGGCCTCGAAAAAGTGCACGCAATTTTGGCCGAAGAACCCGCCGCAAAGGACATCGACGAGCTTGGCCGCAAGGTGGACGACCTTACCGAGCGCTTCGATGAACTGTTCGCCCCTGCCGACAGCGACGGTGATTATGACGACGAATATGAAGATATAGTTCAGATAAAGGACGATATATCCGATATAAACAGGCAGCTCGAAGAGATAAGGGCGCTGCTTGCGGGCGGAGCGGTGATTGCCGCGGCTGCCGCAGAGCCTGCAGAGGAACCGGCCGAATCCGCGCCGGAGACCGACGAGGAAGAGGGCGGCGAGGAAGGCGAGGGCGAGCTCGTCACCGTGAGCGACATCGTGGACGAAAACGAAGTGAACGAAGAACCCGCCGACGAGGTGATGGAGAACATCTTCGACGACGTTGACGAGCAGACCGCCGAGGGCGAGGCCCAGCCCGACGGAATGGAGGATATGGAGGGCGGCGTAGACTTCGCCAACATGATGAAGTACAACCGCAGCTTCATCGCAAGGATAATTCAGAGCTCCGACGACGTAAAGCGCTATTACGGCCAGATAAAGAACGCCATGCTGGCATACAGAAAGGTCAATTCCTCCGTTGCATGGGGCGCCGAGCGCTTCAACAAGGGCAGGGAGACGATAGCAAAGCTTAAAATCAGGGGCAAGACGCTCTGCCTGTATCTCAACCTCGACCCCAACGAATATAAAACTTCGGTATACCATCAGGTAGACGTGTCGGACAACAAGTCGATGCACGGCACTCCCATGATGGTAAAGATAAAGAGCCCTCTCGGCGTAAAAAAGGCCATCCGCCTGATCGACGATATGCTCGCGAAGCGAAACGGCGAAAAGCGTCATATCCAGGAGAGAGATTACGCTTCAATGTATCCCTATGAGAGTATCGAAGAACTCATTGAAGACGGCCTTGTAAAGGATGTATCGAAGAACAAATAAAACAAAATCAAATGGGGGTTGATAGTTTTTTTATCAACCCCTCAAATATATTTCAACAAATTATCGAACCGTTTTTCTAATCGTGAAGTTTTTGCGGCCGCGCGCCGCATTTTTATAAATTTGAATTTAATTATTTTCATATTTTAATTTAATATTTTAATTTAA
>DVHB01000071.1 GCA_018712405.1 Candidatus Coproplasma stercoripullorum | reverse complement strand
TCGAATCCCTAGCCTTTGGTTCCGTAGACCAACGCTCTATCCAGTTGAGCTAACGGTGCATATTAAATTAACTCTATTATGGACTGCCTTACTCGTCGCACTACCCGGCCCAAGCTAACGGTGCATAATATTCAGGCTGCCGGTACATTTGCCCGACAGCCTAATTATTATATAAAATACAGTTGATTTTGTCAAATACTTTTATTTGTATTGCCAAATTTTTAAGCAAAATTTTTGCAGGGCGGGAGCGGTGAGTTGCATGCGGTTCATTTGCCGTCCGTCTTTTCGCTCCTGTGTATGCGGTCGCCGCAATCACTCTGTTTGTAGGAGGGGCAGCCGTAACAGGCCCCGCTGCAGCCGGAGCACTTGGCCTTATTTTTTATCTTGCGCCTCACGATGAAGACGAGGGCCGCCACGGCGCACGCGCCTACGACGCACAAAATTATAATTGTGGCTATCACTCAAATACCTCGCGCAAAACTTTGCAAAATGCCGTTATTTGCGGCATATGCGCGGCCCGATCGGCCTATAGGGCGCCGCCGCATATAGGGAACCGCTCAATATTGTCAAAACTGCCGCAGAGCAAAAAATCAGACTATCAGCAGACCTATCTGATAAACTATCAGCGTTATCACGTATGCGACTACCAGCTGGAACAGCGCCGTAAAGCCCGTCCACGCCCAGCTCTTCGATTCTTTGTGAATGGTGGCAAGGGTGGCCACGCAGGGGATATACAGCAGACAGAACACCATAAGGCACACGGCGTTCAGCGGACCGAAGCCTATTCCCTCGAGCGCTGCGGCAAATGCCGACATGCCCTCTGCCGAGCTTGTGTTGACTATCCCGAACATCACGGCGCAGCTGGAAACTACGACTTCCTTTGCCGAAATGCCGGCGATCAGCGCCACGACTATCTGCCAGAACCCGAGGCCAATCGGCGCGAACACAACGCTCAGCGGCCCGCCTACAATCGCGGCAAAGCTGTTTTCGCTGCCCTCGCCCACAAAGCCCGAGGGGCCGAAGTACATCAGCGCCCATACAATGAGGGTGGCAATGAAGATGGTGGTGCCCGCCTTTATGAGATAGTCCTTTATCTTCTCCCAAACATATATGCCCACCGTGCGCGCGTCTGGCAGTTTGTATTCGGGCAGCTCGATGAGGAGGTAGTTCACCGCCTTTTTGCGGTCGATGAGGTGGAGCACGGCCGAAACGCCTATCGCCACGAGTATGCCGAGTATATACATCGAAAAGGCCGCCAGGAAGGCATATTCGGCAAAGAACATCTCGGCAAACAGTATGTAAATGGTCAGCCTTGCGCTGCAGCTCATGAATGGGGTGACGAGCATGACTTTATATCTGTCGCGCTTGTTCTCCAGCGCGCGCGAGGCCATTATCGCGGGCACCGTGCAGCCGAAGCCGAGCAGCATTGGTATGAACGCGCGGCCGGAGAGGCCTATCTTGCTCATTACGCCCTCCATGACGTATGCCACCCTCGCCATATAGCCGCTGTCCTCCAGAAAGGCCAGCGCCAAAAATAGTATGAATATATTTGGCAGGAAGGTGATTATCGTGCCCACGCCGCTTATTATGCCGTCGTTCAGGAGCGAAATGACTATCTCGCTAGCTCCCGCGGATGTGAGGCCGCCCTCTATCGCGTCGGAGAGCGCGCCTATGCCCATCTCCAGAAGGCTCTTTATAAGGTCGCCCACAAAGAACGTCAGAAAGAACACTACGGCCATTATGCCGAGGAATATGGGTATGCCCCATATGCGGTGAGTAAATGCACGGTCGAGCTTGTCTGTCAGCCTGTCCTGCCGCTGTTTGTGCACCATTACCTCGTCGATTATCTCGCCGATAAAGGCATACTTTTCGTTGATTATCTCCGACTCGCAGTCTGCCGCCAGATCGGGTATATCCAAGGGGTAATTCTTGTTTACTTCGGCGTCGTTCTCCAGCGTCTTTATCGCGTGCCAACGCACGTTTGCTATGTCGGGATATTTTTCCTTCAGCGCCTTTTCCACCTCGTCTATCTTATCTTCTATCGTGTCGGAATACACCATTGTGTACTCGGAGTGGTGGTCGTGCTCGTGGTGTGAAACTTCCTTGTGCTCGTGAATTAGTGTATCAGGCCCCGTGCTGTCTTTGTGGTGAATGGCGGCGTGGATGAGTATATCCAGCCCCGTGCGCTTGCGCGCGGATACAGGTATCACGGGCACGCCCAGCATCTCGGGCAGGCGGTGCAGGTCGATCTCCATGCCGCGCTTTAAAACAATATCCATCATGTTCAGCGCGATTACCACGGGCTTGCCCAGCTCTAAAAGCTGCAGCGTTAAATATAGTCCGCGTTCCATGGCTGAGGCGTCTACAACGTTTATCACCACGTCAACTTCATCGCTCAATATAAAATTGCGCGAAACGGTCTCCTCCATGGTGTATGAAGTCAGGCTGTATGTGCCCGGAAGGTCGACGAGCCTTATTTTCTGGTCCTTGAATTTGTATGTGCCTTCGACTTTTTCCACGGTTACGCCGGGCCAGTTGGCTACCTTAAGATTTGCGCCCGTATATGCGTTGAACAGCGTCGTCTTGCCGCAGTTGGGGTTGCCTATAAAGCCTATCGTCATGGTATAATTTTCGGGCTTCTTGTTCTCGCTTGTTCCCGTGCTGCAGCAGCCCCTTTTTTTAAACGGCTTCATCTCTATCCACCTCGATATTTCTGGTGATGTTATAGCCGAGGGCGAAGCGTGTGCCGCGCAGCTTTATGATGAGTATGCCTTTGCCCTTGCGGTTTAAGACTGAAACCGGGGCCCTGTCCGTCATGCCAAGCGCTTCTAATCTTCGCTGGGTCTCAAACGGAAGCATGATTTTTTTCACGGTGTAGTTTTCACCCACCCGTGCTTCGCTTAAGTACATAAAATTTAAACTCCTGAATAATACGCATGTGCGCAGCTTCTTCCGTGCCCGCATCCGCGCCGCCCGCACCTTTTTCTCGGAGCGGATCCGTTATATCTACATTATATTATAAACACCCGCGCCCTCAAGTCAACAATTTTAACTTCATCCGCGCACAATTGCGCATATGTATTTAATGGCAGATGCACTCTTCTCAACTAAATTTTTATATGAGCAAACTATCGTATGTAAACGTTTGACGGTTGCTGAACGGCAGGTGTATAATATTTCGCGGAATGCATTTTTTACTGCAATTTTTACGCAACGTATTGCGGCAGAGGAGGGGCAATGTACAGGTTCAGAGAGGGGTTTTATTCCGACGTAAGGATGGAAGAGAGGTTTACGACCTCAATACGTTACCGCAACGGCGTGCTCGAAGAGAGCAGGCAGTCGACTGTAAAAAAGGCCTTCATCCGTGTGTATGACGGTAAAATGTGGTACTATGCCTCAACTTACCGCCTTTCCGCCGTGCAGGACGAGCTTGATAAACTCTATGCTGTGGCAACTCCCGACGAAAATATCGGGGAGAGTCCGGTGGTTAAGAGGCTTCAGGCCAACAGGGAGACGGTTATAAAATTTGCCGGCAAATGCGTCAGAAATGTAAGTATAGAGCAAAAACGTAAGCTCTTGGAGGATAAGTTCTCTGCCGCGCAGAGCTCGGAATATGTCAGGATGTTTGTCGGACTGTATTCCGACAGGTATTCTGTGTATGAGTTCTGCTCGTCTAAGGGCGCGGACATAAAGTATGATATGCAGCTGTGCGGCGCGAGGATGGCCCTTGCGCTCGCAGACGGCAGCGACAATTTTTCCGATTCCGAGGGCGATACGGCCGACAGTTTCGATAAGCTCGTCGCGCAGTTCACTTCAGATAAAATCAAGGACTTTGCCGCCGAGCTCGAAAACTTTTTGTTGCACGCAAAGCCCGTTCAGGCGGGCGTATACCCCGTGATACTTTCGCCCACGGCGGCGGGCGTGTTTGCGCATGAATCGTTCGGCCATAAGTCGGAGGCTGACTTCATGCTGGGGGATGAGACCATGAAGAGGGAGTGGCAGCTCGGCAAAAAGGTGGGCGCCGATATCCTCTCTATATACGACAGCGGCGCGGAGGAAGGCTCGGGCTACGTGCCGTTCGACGACGAGGGCACCCGCACGCAAAAGACGTACCTCATAAAGAACGGCGTTTTAACCGGCAGGCTTCACTCCGCAGAGACTGCTGCCGATTTGGAAGAGGAGGTTACGGGCAACGCCCGCGCGATAAACTGCGAGTTTGAGCCGATAGTGCGCATGACGAGCACGGTGATAGAGGCTGGCTCCACGCCCGTGGAGGAGCTGTTCTCCCGCGTAAAGCACGGTTACTTTATAAAGAGCTACAAGCACGGCTCGGGCATGAGCACGTTCACCATTGCTCCCAACCGCGCGTATGAGATAGTCGACGGAAAGATAGGCGCCCCCGCAAAGATCGCCGTCATCTCGGGCAACGTGTTCGAAACGCTCGATCTCATCGATGGTCTCTCTGACAGGGCGGAGATAATCTCCAGCATATTCGGCGGTTGCGGCAAGAACGAGCAGTTCCCCCTGAACGTATCGTTCGGCGGGCCGTATGTTTCGGTTTCTAAAATAAACGTCCAGTGAAAAGGTTCACAAATTTTTGCGGCTGGTGAGTTCCAAAACTCTACCCATGCCCCCTTGTGTAAAGGGATTGTGTATATATGCACGTAAAATAACCAGGTGAGAAAATGAACAAGCAGAAAATTATAAAAAGTTCGCGCTCGTATGCTGCAACGCTCGCGGCGGGCGAAGTTAGCTCTCTCCGCATAAAGGAGGACGAGAGTACCGTTATAAGGGTATATGAGAATGGAAGGATAGGCATTGCCGGCCGTATAGGCGGGGGCGACGACGGCGCTCTCGAGGCTCAGGCAGAAGCGGCGCTTTCGCAGAACATACCCTATCCGGACGGCATGGCTTCGGGCGGTGAGCGCAAAATCGATCTCAGGGGAGGGATGATTCCGGAAGAAGACTTCCTTGGCGCGGTAAAGCACTTTGCGGCACGGCTTAAGGAGCGTTTTCCCGGTTTTATTTTCAGCGATAAGTTTATCATGAGCGACGTAAGTTCCTCTTACCGCGACAGCGCGGGCACGGACCTGAGCTATGCCGATAACGCTGTGCAGATAACTTTCATGATAAAAGAGGCGGGGTCTGCAAATATCTTTGACCTTGATTATTGCGCCGAAAGAAGGTTTTTTGACGAAGACGCGGCCGTGGAGGATATTGCAAAGCTTTTGGACGTATATTCAGTCAAGTTGCCCATGCCCGAAGAGAAGTTGCCTGTCATAATCAATACAGGCATAACGCGCTATTTGCTCTCGCATATTGTGGCGGAGGTGTATTCAAGCGGAGCAAGTTTGTTTTCCGGCAAACTAGGCAAAAAGCTGTTCGATAAAAAAGTGAATATGCTTATGGATTGCACTCCCGGTAAAAATATACTTGTACCGTTTTTCGACTGCGAGGGCGTCACTCTCGCAGACGATAAATTTTACTTTGTCAAAGAGGGTAAGTTATGCGGACTTGCAACTTACAGGCGCTCGGCGCAATCGCTCGGGCTTCCCCTTTCGGGCAACGGATATGCCGACTTTGACGCCGTTCCGCAATGCGGCAATTTCAGCGGCATAGAGCTTTCCTCTGGCGGTGGAAAACTCTCCGAAGTGTTCAGAGGCAGGGCAATATATATCGCCGAAATTTCAGGCGGGGACATGACTCCCGACGGAAAATTTGCCACTCCCGTAATGCTCGCATACCTTTACGATAACGGTAAGCTCGCGGGCACGTTGCCGGAGTTCGGGATATCTGCAAATATATATGATTTTCTGGGTAAAGATCTCATAGCTATAGCAAAAAACGATATTTTCAGCTATAAGGAAGAGGACGTCATCGTCGCCGGTTTCAATATCGATAAAAAATAAATAATAAATAACTAAATATATTACGGTAAAAAGCCGCTTTCAGATACCCATGTAGCAATTCTGTTTGTTATTTTAATTAAAAACGCGATATTTATTGCCCGCCGCGGCTTTTTGCCGCGGCGGGCAACAGTGTGCACGGCGCATGATTTCAATTTTTAAAATTTCTAATTTATTTTTATTTGATTTATTTTTTGCGCCTGAATATTACGCTCAAATCAAAAAGGTTTTATGGAAAAAGTTAAAAAGAAAGAAAAATTTACAAAGGCCGGCATACTCGGCTACTTTTTAAAGGGATGTTATCTGCTGTTCGGGGCAAGTATTTTTTCAAGTCTCGTCACCACATTTTTAAATGTAGTGCTGCCGCAGATAATTAGCTTCACTATAGACAGCGTGATAGATGACGAAGTGCCGGACAGCGTTTTTACCTACTTTGCCGACCTGTTCGGCGGAGTGGATTACTTAAAGCGCAATATTTGGATACTCGCCGTGGCGATAATCGTGATTGCGCTCGTCATGGCGATCTTCCAGTATGGCGTCACCTATTTCAACCAGCGCGCCAACCAGTCGCTCATGCGCCGCATGCGCAACTGTCTGTTCTCGCACATTCAGCGCCTGCCGCTCCGCTGGCACATCGAGCACCAGACGGGCGACATCATTCAGCGCTGCACGTCTGATGCCGACGCCATTTCAAACTTCATCTCCAATCAGCTTGTTTATCTCTTCAGGATAATAATAATCGTCGTCCTGTCGCTTACATTTATGTTTATAACAAATGTAAAACTTGCGGCAATTGCTCTGGCGTTTGTCCCCGTGCTTGTGGGCAGCTCACTCATAGTTTATTCCCGCGCGCGCAAGTCGTTCAAAAAGTGTGACGAGGAGGAGGGCGTGCTCTCCACCATAGCGCAGGAAAACTTGACGGGCGTGAGAGTTGTGCGCGCCTTCGGCAGAGAGAAATACGAGCGCGATAAGTTTGAAAAGCAGAACGTATACTACACCGGCCTGTGGGTAAAAGTCATGCACTTCATGTCGGTATACTGGACGTCCAACGACCTTCTCGCCGCACTTCAGGGCATGGTTCTGCTCATAGTCGGCACCCTGTTCTGCATACATAACGAAATGACGCCCGGCGAGCTGGTGGCGTTCATCTCCTACAACACTATGCTCATGGGCCCCGTGCGCCAGCTCGGCAGAATAATTTCCAACATGAGCCGCGCGGGCGTATCAATCGCGCGTATCGGCGAAATAATGAACGCCGAAGAGGAGGAGTACGGCGAGGCGGGAAAGCTCTCGGGCGATATCGAATTCAAAAACGTCGGCTTTTCTTATGAGGACGGCAAGCCGGTTCTGCACGACGTTTCTTTTAAAGTTCCGCAGGGCTCTACTCTCGGAATTTTGGGCAGTACGGGCAGCGGAAAGTCTACGCTCATGTACCTTTTGGACAGGCTGTATCCCGTCACCGACGGCACTATAACAATAGGCGGACAGGACATAAACGATATCCCGCCCGCGACCATACGCTCCAACATAGGCTTCGTGCTGCAGGAGGGCTACCTCTATACCGGCACCATAGCCGATAATATTTCAGTCGCGGGCGACGATATCTCGCAGGAGGAGGTAGAACATGCCGCCGAGGCGGCCTGCGTGGACGACAATATCCGCGGCTTTGCCCAGGGCTATGAAACTGTAGTGGGCGAGCGCGGCGTGACGCTCTCGGGCGGGCAGAAACAGCGCGTCTCCATTGCGCGCACACTGGTGAGAAAGACGCCCATACTTGTCTTTGACGATTCTCTCTCCGCTGTCGACAGTGACACCGACGCGGCCATCCGCGCCCGCCTGGCAAAGGAGTTCGGCGGCGCGACGGTCATCCTCATCTCGCACAGGATAACCACCGTCATGCACGCCGACAACATAATAGTGATGGAGGGCGGCACGATAGCCGAACAGGGCACCAGTCACGAACTGCTGCAGCAGAACGGCATATACAGGCAGATTTACGACATGCAGATGAGCCTTCCCGACGAGCTCAAAAAGGAGGTGGGTTATGGCGAATAAAAAGGAAAAATCGCCGCGCATTAAAAAGCGCGAACAGTCCGAGCAGCCTGTTCATAAAGTGCGGTTCTTCGGCCTGCCCAAGCTCAAGCCCTTCCTTGCCACTTATAAGTGGATGTTTATAGCCATGATAGTCGGCACGGTGCTTGTCGGTGTGTTGAACACTATTCTTCCGCTCTTCCAGCAGTATGCCTTCGATAACTTCATCGCAAAGAATACTTTGAGCGGCCTCGCACCGTTTATAATTCTGTATGTGCTCTGCCTTGCCGTCACCATGGGAGTCGACTACATAGCTTCATACAACTGCTGCAGGCTGGAGCTGTATATCCTGCGCGATATGCGCCGCACGGTGTTCAACCATCTTCAAACGCTCTCCGTGTCCTATTTCAATGTGAACAGCGTCGGAAGAATTCATGCAAGGGTAATGAGCGATACCTCGAATATCGCCTCTATAATATCCTGGGATGTTTATCAGGGCGGCTGGAATATAACCTATATTTTAAGCGCCGTCATAATAATGCTCGCGCTCAACTGGGTGCTCGCGCTGTGCGTAATAGTCATAATTCCGCTCGTGGCGCTCGTGTCGTGCTATTTCCAGCGCAGGCTGACGATACTTAACCGCCGCGTGCGCGAGATAAATTCAGAGATAACGGGCGGCTTCAACGAGGGCATAACGGGCGTTGAAACGTCAAAGACGCTCTCTGTTGAGGACAAGCTCGATAAGCGCTTTTATAATAACACCAACCGCATGCACAAGCAGGCCACGCGCCTGGGACATCACCGTGCGCTGTTTTATACGATAATCTCCTTCGCTTCGTCGGTCGCACTTGCGCTCGTTCTGTGGTACGGCGGCATAATCAGCATGGAGGACGCCGCCTTTATCGGCACGCTCACCGTGTTCATGACGTACGCGCAGGGCATAATGTCGCCCGTGCAGTGGACTGTAGACGCTATTGCCGACCTCATCACCGTAAAGGTTAACGTAGAGCGCGTGACCACGCTCCTGAACACCAAGTCAGACGTGTCGGACACTCCGGAAGTCATCGAAAAGTACGGCGACACCTTCAATGCAAAGACGGAGAACTGGGAAGATCTGCACGGCGACATAGAGTTTAAAGACGTCACCTTCAAATATCCCGACGGCGACGAATACGTTCTGGAACACTTCAACTTAAAGGTGCCCCAGGGCACTAACGTGGCCATAGTCGGCGAAACGGGCGCGGGCAAGTCTACGCTCGTAAACTTGGTCTGCCGCTTTTTCGAGCCGACTGAGGGACAGGTGCTTATCGACGGCAGAGACGCGCGCGAACGCTCAGTCGGCTGGTTGCACAGCCACATAGGCTACGTATTGCAGACGCCGCACCTCTTCTCGGGCACCGTGCGCGAGAATCTTCTTTACGGCAAGGAGGACGCCACCGACGAACAGCTCATGGCTGCCTGCAAAAGCGTAAATGCCGATAAGATAATCGCCCGCCTTGACAAGGGGCTTGACAGTGTGGTGGGGGAGGGAGGCAACACTCTCTCCACGGGCGAAAAGCAGCTTCTTTCATTTGCCCGCGCAATCCTCGCCGATCCCGCGATATTCGTTTTGGACGAGGCGACATCATCGATAGACACTATAACAGAGCACCTCATCCAGGAGGCCATCGAAAAGCTGATGGAGGGCAGGACGAGCTTCGTAATCGCCCACAGGCTCTCTACCATCCGCTCTGCCGACGTAATACTCGTCGTTAACAGCGGCAAGATAGTAGAGCGCGGCAGGCACGAGGAATTGCTTGCAAAGAGGGGATATTACTACAATCTGTATATAAAGCAGTTCCGCGAAGAGAAGGTGAAGTCCGCCATGAGCGGCGATTGAGCCTGACGGCGAAATGTAAATAATGTGAAAGTGAGCGGCCTGCGCAACATCTGTTGCGCAGGCCGCATTTTGCATTAAAACTTTCTTATAAATTATTGACAAGTTAACTATGCTGATGTATAATAATTATACATATTTATGTAAATATAACTTTATATCACTCACGGGAGGTAAATTTTATGGCGGCAAAATTTCAGCTCGAGCTTTTAAACGGCGTGCGTGCGGCAAGGAAGGAGCGCGGCTGGTCGCAGTCGGAGCTTGCGCAGATGGTGGGCGTTTCGCGCAATACCATAAGCAGCATCGAAACGGGCACTTTTAATCCCACGGCAAAGCTCGCCCTGATTTTGTGCATAGCGCTCGATAAAAAGTTTGAAGAGCTCTTCTGGTTTGCGGAGTGAGCTTAAAATGCAAATTATGCAAAAAAATAAAGCGGCGGGGCGGCTTTTTAAGCCGCCGCGCCGCTTTGTCTTTAAATATATTGGCGGACGGCCGGAGTTCACGCCGTCTGCTTTTCCTTTGCCGGGTATAGTTTTTTGCCGTTCTCCCACACTTCGGCCTCAACGGGCCTGCGGCTGTCGGCGGTGACGATAAGCTCGCCTATCTTTTGCGCGCTTATTTTTCCGCTCTCGGGGTTTTTAACGGAAACTATGCCGCCTTCGATCGCTGCCTGTACGTCGCTGTATTCAAACGCCAGGTCGCAGTCCTCTGTCGTGCAGTCCACAAGCTTTAAGTTTTTGCAGTAGCACAGCGGCTGGATGCCCTTTATGTGGCAGCGCACAAGCGTAAGGTTCTCCGAATACCATGCAAGATATTCGCCGCCCAGAACGCTGTCGTAAACGGTGACGTTTTTCGCGTGCCAGAATGCGTCCTTGGTCTGGAACTTGCAGTTTCTGAATGTGGAGTCTGTTATGTATTGGAAGGTATATTTCCCCTCAAGCTCCAGTCCGTCCGCCTCGATGTTCTTGCTCTCAAAAAATGCGTACATCGAGTTTATCCTGCTGTTTTCGATCTTTATGTCGCGGCTGCGCCAGCCAAACTCCGGCGAGTTTATGTCGCAGTTCACAATATTCACGCCCGCGCACTCGCGCACGGCCTTAATGCCGCCCAGGGTGCTGTTTTTAAGCGTTATATTGTTGTCGTACCAAAGCGCCGCGCGGCAGTTCTCCGTCTGCACGGTGTTCTCCATAACAAGGTTGTCGCAGTGCCACATGGGGTATCTTAAATCGCAGTAGCAGTTTTCCACAACAACGTTGCTGCACTCTTTAAGCGCCGATTCTCCGTCGGCCGGCCCTTCAAAACGGCAGTTCGCAACTTTTATGCCGTCGCTCGCATAGAGTGCTCTCTCTTCGTCAAAACGTAAATTCTCTATAGTTTTCATAATATATTTTTAACCTGCCGTACAAGCGTTTAAACGTCTGCGGCGCCCGTTATCAATGCTTTTTTTCAATCTCATGCCATGCCCGCAGCGCATATCATGTTGCGCCCGCCCGCCAAAAAAATATCGGCGTACGGCATTTGTGTTGATTTTTTGTCCCGCGATATGCTATACTCTTTTTCACAGTCAGTTTAACTATCGGGGCGCGGTCGCCGCAATAGCGGCTGCCGCGCCACAGGGCGGAGAGATGTTATTCAATAATTTTAAAAGAGATATCACGCCGTATGTGTTTGCCATGTTTGCCATAATAGGCGGTTTTTTGGAGGCTTTCACCTTCACGCTGCACGGCGGCGTGTTCTGCAATGCCCAGACGGGCAACGTAGTCATGCTGGTTATCGACTTTGTAAACGGCGATTTTTCGGGCGGGCTCCGATACCTGTATTCAATACTCGCCTATATCGTCGGTATTATACTTTCAACGGTCATTCCCGCGCGCTTTAAAAAAGTTAACTGGCCGCTCGTCGTCACCGCAACGGAGATCGTTGCGCTAGTCGGAATAGCTTTCATTCCCGTCGGCGCGTCCGACTGGTTTACATACGTTGCCGTCGCCTTTTTGTGCTCTGTGCAGTACAACACATTCACAAAACTGCGCGGCGTGGCGCTCGCCACCACATTCTGCACCAACAATATCCGCCAGACGGTGATGCACCTCGTGCGCGGCATATCCGATAAGGACGGGGCAGAGTATAAAAAAAGCGCCGTATATGCTTTCATCGTGCTCTGTTTCGCGGCGGGCGCGGCGGTAGGGGCGGTAGCCGCGGGCGCTATGGGCAATTGGTGCATACTCATCTGCGCCGCTCTCATCGTTCCCGTGCTTGCGCTTTTTATTGCCGACAGCTCTTTATCCGTTAAAAAACGCAGGGCGGCAGACTGCGGCGGCAAAGCTGCATCGGGCGAACCCGTTCAGCTCACCATTGAAGGGTTCGGCGGCGAAAAAAATGATTGAAGTCGTGCGGCGCAGCTTTTTTATGCGCCGATTAAAAAAATTGCAAAATATAAAAAATTTTTATTCAAACTGTTGACAAAGTGTTTTTTTTAACGTATAATGCTATTAAATTTAATAGACTAAATCGTTGAAGTAAAAAGTAACTCGCGAATAGTTTCCTTTTAAGAGAGCTCCGGACGGTGGAAGCGGGGCGGTGGCTGCGGGTGAATGGGTTACTGAGAGCGGATGTGAAGGGGAGTTTCCCTGCGTAGCGTCCGACGGGGCTTTCCCGTTACAGAAAGAGGGCATTGCTTGATGCCTGCAAAGAGGCTGCATGATCAGTGCAGTGAAATTGGGTGGCAACACGGATAAATTCGTCCCAAACGGATTTACCCGTGTTTTTTTTGTTTGTCGCACAGGTCCGCCGCGCCCTGCCGCGCGCGGCAGGGCGCGGCATGTTCAGGGCGTCCGCCACGGCGCCGCAGGTTTAGGGCTATTAAATAATACATCACAGGACATACGGAGGTAAAATTATGTCTGCAAAAAAAATTCCCTACAAAATGTATCTTTCCGAAGAGGAGATGCCCAAAACCTGGCTCAATTTAAAGGCGTTCATGCCGGAGCAGCACGAGCCGTTTTTAAATCCCGCCACGGGCAAACCGTGTTCGGCGGAGGACCTGGAGGCGGTGTTCTGCAAAGAGTGCGTCGAGCAGGAGCTCAACTGCACAGATAAGGAGATCGAAATTCCCGAGGGCATAAGGAATTTCTATACGAATTTCCGTCCCTCGCCATTAGTTCGCGCCTACTTCCTGGAAAAGCTTTTGGATACTCCGGCAGAGATATATTATAAGTTCGAGGGCAACAACACCTCGGGTTCGCACAAACTGAATTCTGCCGCCGCGCAGGCTTACTATGCAAAACAGCAGGGCCTCACGTCCGTCACTACCGAAACGGGCGCCGGACAGTGGGGCACGGCGCTCGCCATGGCGTGCGCGTTCTACGGGCTTGATTTAAAGGTATACATGGTCAAAACTTCGTACGAGCAGAAGCCCTATCGCAAAGAGGTCATCCGTACTTACGGCGCCGATATAATTCCCTCGCCCTCCGATACGACCGAGGCGGGCAGAAAGATTCTTGCCGAGTTCCCCGGCACGGGCGGGTCTTTGGGCTGTGCCATAGCCGAGGCGGTTGAAACGGCGGTAAAAACTCCCAACTGCCGCTACGTTTTAGGTTCGGTTCTGGACCACGTTCTGTTGCACCAGTCGGTAATAGGCATGGAGAGCAAAATCGCGCTCGATAAATACGGCGTTCAGCCAGATATCGTCATCGGATGCGTGGGCGGCGGTTCCAACTACGGCGGACTCATTGCGCCGTATATGGCCGAAAAACTGCAGGGTAAAAACGATATACGCTTCATAGGAGTGGAGCCTGCAAGCTGCCCCTCGATGTCGCGCGGCAAATACGTCTACGACTTCTGCGACAGCGCAAAAATCACCCCTCTTGCAAAGATGTATACTCTCGGCTGCGAGTTCATGCCTTCGCCCGACCATGCGGGGGGCCTCAGATATCACGGCATGAGTCCCGTCGTTTCAAAGCTCTACCACGACGGGTATATGGAGGTCAGGGCGGTAAAGCAGACCGAAGTTTTTGCCGCCGCCGAGCAATTTGCAAAGTGTGAGGGCATACTACCTGCGCCTGAATCGTCCCACGCCATAAAAGTTGCCGTTGACGAGGCTGTAAAGTGCCGCGAGACCGGCGAAAAGAAGGTGATACTCTTCGGACTTACGGGCACGGGCTATTTCGACCTCACCGCCTACAAGTCGTTCAACGAAGGTACCATGAAAGACTATATTCCTACGGATGAAGATCTCGCCCGCGGGTTTGCAAGTATTCCAAAAATATAATTAAGTCCGCTCGGTTTCATATCTGCTACGTAATACCGTGTCGTGCTTACGGGTGTTGTATATCCGTAGCAAGACTGAGGGATCGTTTTTATATTAAATGTGGCTTCGCAATAAATTAGAGAAATTTGTTCGGTATTACTCGGTTAAGTTTTAACAAATATCGTATATTTGCGCCCCGCGCGGCAATTTGCCGCGCGGGGCGTTTTAAAACAAAGGGGCCGCAAAATTATTGCGCGCGCGGACAAATTATAGTATAATAACTATATTGTATCACGAATATGAGGGGTATTTAAAATGTATAAACCAAAACTCAGCTTAATGGAAACAGAGCGCGCCATCAAATTTTTAAAAGCCGCGTTCGAGTGCGAGCTTGCTTCCGCTCTCAATTTAACGCGCATAAGCGCGCCGCTTTTCGTGCCAAAATCGAGCGGGCTGAACGATAATTTAAACGGCGTCGAGCGTCCCGTCGCCTTCGACGTGAGGGCAACCGGCGAGGAGGTGGAGGTCGTTCACAGCCTTGCCAAGTGGAAGCGTTACGCCCTTGCAAAATACGGTTTTGCTCTCCACTGCGGGCTGTACACCGACATGAACGCCATCCGCCGCGACGAGGATATGGATAATCTGCATTCAATCTATGTGGACCAGTGGGACTGGGAGGCAGTGATCGCGCGCGAGGACAGAAACATCGCCTTCCTGCAGTCTGTTGTCCGCAAGATCTATGCGGCGATAAGGGCGACGGCGGCCAGGGTTTGCGCGGAATATCCCGTGCTCGAAAACTTTCTGCCGGATGAAATAACCTTTGTGACCAGCCAGCAGCTCGAGGACTCATATCCCGCCCTCGCCTCAAAGGAGCGCGAGCGCGAGTTTGTGAAAGGTTGCGGAGCGGCGTTTGTGATAGGTATAGGCGCACCTCTGAAGTCGGGTAAAAAGCACGACGGCCGCGCGCCCGACTATGACGACTGGAATTTGAACGGCGACATTATCTTGTACTATCCGCCGCTCGACTGCGCGTTCGAGGTCTCGTCCATGGGCGTACGCGTCGATAAAGACAGTCTCATTTCCCAGCTTACGGCAGAAAACTGCCTCGATAGATTGGAACTTCCCTTTCATAAGGCGCTAATTGCGGGCGAACTGCCCCTTACGATGGGCGGCGGCATAGGCCAGTCCCGCCTTTCAATGTTCCTGTTGAACAAGCTTCATATAGGCGAAGTGCAGGTCTCCGTCTGGGACGAAAAGAATATCAGGTATTGCCAAGAAAACGGTATAGAGTTGATGTAATTGATTAAACACAAGTTATATTTGCATAAATTAGTCATATTGAATAGTTATATTTTCATTTATGTTTAAGTTGCTTCGATTTGACGAGTTTGGCGCAGTGATTTTCGTCCGCGAAATCAATTTGCCTTGAAATACGGCAAAAAAATATTACGCAAACTGTTGTAAATTTTTTTTAACCGTGGTATAATCTCTTTGAAATTAAAAAGATTATCTATTAGGAGAAATATTTTATGGCTAAAATAACCAAGGATACGCTTATTGTAGATTGCCTCAAGATCAATCCCAACAGCGCTGAAATTCTTCAGTCGGTCGGCATGCACTGTATAGGCTGCGCAATGGCTCACGGCGAGACCATCGAAGAGGCTGTTTTTGTTCACGGCAACGACCTTGACAAACTTCTGGAAAGGCTCAACGAGGGCGTTGAATAATCTGCAATTTACGGGGCGGCGCTTTTGCGCCGCCTTTTGCATATATCACGTTATTTTTTATGCCGGCCGCGGGAGGGTGAGATGCATACAGACGAACAGCTTAATAAATTCAGGGATATAATTTCGGGTTCAAAGCGTGCGGTGTTCTTCGGTGGCGCGGGCGTCAGTACGGAGAGCGGCATACCCGACTTCCGCTCGCAGGACGGGCTTTACAGGCAAAAGTATGCCTATCCGCCCGAATATATACTATCTGCCACATTTTTCCGCACGCACACGGCGGAGTTCTTCGATTTTTACCGCGACAAGATGGTATATCCCTCGGCGCGGCCAAACGCCGCGCACATAAAGCTTGCACAATGGGAGAGGGAGGGCAGGCTCGCCGCCGTCATAACGCAGAACATCGACGGACTGCATCAGAAGGCGGGCAGCAAGACTGTGCTCGAACTGCACGGCAGCGTATGGCGCAACCGGTGCATGCGCTGCCGTAAGAGCTATTCCGCGGATGTCGTTTTAAGTTGTGCTGGCATTCCCAAGTGCGGCTGCGGCGGCATAATCAAACCCGATGTCGTCTTGTACGAGGAATCTCTCGACGGAAACACTCTCGGGAAGTCGGTGGAGTACATAAAAAACGCCGATACGCTCATCGTCGGCGGCACCTCGCTCAATGTCTATCCTGCCGCGGGGCTTATCGATTTCTTTTCCGGTAAAAATCTCGTAGTCGTCAACAAAGGGCAGACGGCCCGTACGATTTCGGGTGCGCTGGCGATAGACAGCCCCATAGCCGAATTTTTCAGCAAAGTTTGATCGTCTTTTTTGCAGGTTTTTAATTTTACCGTGGCGGGCGGC
>DVHB01000070.1 GCA_018712405.1 Candidatus Coproplasma stercoripullorum | reverse complement strand
CGAAAATGAAGAACCACCCGCTTAGCGGGTGGGTTTCTTTTTTTAAAAAATAAAAAATTTTTTGTTAAGGCACGAAAAATTAATTGACAAACCTCTTATTATTCAATATAATATCAACGCAAAACAAAGATGCCGCAGACAGCAGGCGTGGCTTGCCACTCAATCTCCTGCCGAGGTGTTAAGGTTTTTAAAAAAGATCACTCAAGATTTACTCTTTTTTATGTCCTTATGCCGCGCGGCGTAAGGGCTTTTTAATTTCTTAAAGGAGGTACAAAGATTGTCAGCTAATTTCGAAGCCAAGAAGCTGGTTGTCGAAGAGATAACCTCTAAAATCAAGGCGTCCAAGGCAGTAGTTTTTGTTGACTACAACAAGCTTACGGTTGCAGAAGTTTCTGAACTCAGGAACAAGTGCAGAGAAGCCGGCTGCGAGTACAAGGTCTATAAAAACACGCTTGTAAGAAAGGCTTTCAACGATATGGGTGTCAAAGATTTCGACGAAACTTTGAACGGCCCCACGGCAATAGCTTTCAGCGCGGACGAGATAACCGCCGCCAAGCTCATGACAAAGGCCGCCAAAGATCTCGACACGAAGATCGTTGTAAAGTGCGCTTTCGTGGACAACGCTTACGTTGACAAGAAGGGTGTGGAAGCGCTCGCTACCATGCCTTCCAGGGAAGAGCTCGTGGCAAAGATGCTCGGCTCTATGCAGGCGCCTCTTGCAAACTTCGCAGGTGTGCTTAACAACCTCGTTTCGGGTATCGTTCGCGTACTTGCAAGGGTTGCAGAAAACAAGGCGTAAATCTTCCGCAAAGAGCGGAAAAAACACGGCTCTGCCCCGGCCGGAAATGCGGGCAAGGCGCGCCGCGGCTTAAGGCGGCAAAATATATCTTAAAATAAATCGGAGGATGTTTAAAATGGCAGATATCAATAAGTTTATCGACGAAATAAGCAACATGACCGTTGTTGAGCTCAACGAGCTCGTAAAGGCCCTTGAGGAGAAGTTCGGCGTATCCGCAGCCGCTCCCGTAGCAGTTGCAGCCGCTCCCGCAGCAGGCGCAGCGGCAGCCGCTCCCGCAGCTGAAGAGAAGACCGAGTTCAACGTAGTTCTTAAGGACGTTGGCGCCAAGAAGATCGACGTTATCAAGGTCGTTCGCGGCTTCACCGGTCTCGGCCTTGTAGAGGCTAAGGCAGCCGTTGAAAAGGGCGGCGTGCTCAAAGAGAATGTTGCCAAGGAAGAGGCAGAGAAGATCGTTGCCGACCTCAAGGCAGCAGGCGCAACCGCAGCCATGGAATAATTTTAAGAAATTTAAAAAGCAAAAAAATTGCGGACAGGTTTTCCTGTCCGCTTTTTTTGCGCCGAAAAAATAATTTAAATTTAATTTAATGGCAATTTTTTTATTTTTTATGCGGTGTCAACCGCAAATTTACATAAAGAAACGGCAAATTGGTGGCGTTTTTTGCCATACTGTAGTAAAATCGACAGTGTTGCGGCGCGGAAAAATAAATATTTACGCGGCAAAAAAAATAATTACGCGACGGAATTTATGGAGGAATTTATGACGCTTGGCGAAAAACTTGCAAAACTCCGCAGGGAAAACAACCATACGCAGGAACAGCTTGCAGATATTCTGGGTGTATCGCGGCAGAGCGTTTCCAAATGGGAATCTGACCTCGCCTACCCCGAGACAGATAAAATAATAAAGATAGGCGAACTGTATAACTGCTCGTTAGATTATCTTTTAAAGGAGAACAGCCATGAAAGGCAGGCCGAAGAGCGCGGCGGCACGCAGGAACCTCAGACCGGTAGCAGATATACCATAACTTTCGATCTGCACTCTTTCCACTTTGAACGCAAGAGCAAGATAATGATAGGCAAACTGCCGCTGTGGCACATAAATATAGGTTTCGGCCGCACGGCAAAGGGCTTTTTCGCCGTGGGACTGTGCGCGCGCGGGGTATTTTCGCTGGGAGTGCTCTCGCTCGGGGTGTTTTCCGCGGGAGCGCTCTCGCTGGGCGCGGTGTCGCTGGGTGCGATAGTTCTGGGACTGTTGTCGTTGGGTGCGATATCAGTGGGCGTGCTGGCGTTCGGCGCTATAGCCGTAGGGCTTGTCGCCGTGGGCGCGCTGGCAGTCGGCGGCTTTTCGTTCGGCGCGCTGGCGGCTGGCAGCTATCTCGCCATAGGCGATCATGCGTACGGAGCTGTAGCTATCGGCTTCACAAAGGCGGCCGGAGATGTGTTCTCGGCGGCGCAGATAACTTCGGCAAACCGCGGCAGTGTGATAGCTGCGCTTGACGGGGCCGTGCCTGCGGTGTTCGCGTGGATAAAAGATATAGTCGTATCCATATTATGATGCAAAAACCCGAATGCCGGGTCGCAAAAAGCAGAAAAATACATAGGTCGGGCGGCGCAATTTTTGCGCCGCCCGCCCTCAATCAAATTCAAAATATTATTCACTCCTTTACCGCGCGCGTGGCGATAAAGGTGGGGATATTCAGCTCGTGTAGCCGTCCCTCGCCGTTAGTGTCCTCGTAAATGTCGGTAAGGCGGAAGCCTGCCTTCAGCTGGCAGCCTATCTGCTCCTCCATGGTGTGCGAAAACTGCACGCCGTCGTTGTCCTTTTCGAGCTTGCGCATATATTCCGCGTTTTCAAACGGGT
This sequence comes from Candidatus Coproplasma stercoripullorum, assembly GCA_018712405.1. Taxonomy (GTDB): domain Bacteria; phylum Bacillota; class Clostridia; order Christensenellales; family Borkfalkiaceae; genus Coproplasma; species Coproplasma stercoripullorum. The sequence continues at coordinate 11,471 of DVHB01000070.1, read as the reverse complement.
CAAACGGCAGGCTGTTGCCTATGGTGACTTCATCGTCGGTAATATAATTTATTCCGTTATCCAGCCCGCACACAAGTATGCCGCCGCGCTTCAACACCCTGTAGCACTCGTTGAATACGTGGCCGACTTCCTTTATATAGCAGTTTGAAACGGGGTGCACTATTATGTCGAAAGTTTCGTCGTCAAAGGGCAGCCTCTCGGTCATGTCGCCCCGTATGGCCTCGACCTCATACCCCTCGCGCGCCGCCACATCAATTTCGCTCTTTATCTGAGAGGGGGAGTAGTCGAGCACGCTGCACCTCGCTCCCAGCGCGGCAAACACGGGTATCTGTTGCGCCCCGCCGCTCGCAAGTCCGAGTATTTTAAGTCCCTTCAGCGATTCTGGCAGCCATGTGCGCGGCATTATCTTTGTGGGCGTGAGCAAAATTTTCCATTCGCCCTCTTTTGCCCTGCAAAACTGCTCGTGGGTCATGGGTATGCCCCATTCCCAGCCCTCTTTATTCCAGCTGTCTATCGCCTCGGCGTTTATATCGGTATATTTTTTCATTATCTCTCTCCGTTTATGTGGTTTTAAATTAATTATAACACTTTCAGTTGCGGTAATCTGTCCGCCCGAGCAGGTAGTCGGGCGAAACGTTGAAGTATTCAGCAAGCGCCAGCAGATATTCGGGCGAGGGCAGGGTATTCTCCTTCAGCCATTCATAGATATATGTACGCGGGAACGGCATGCGCGAGGCTATGTGCCCGTAATTTTCGCCCCGCTCTTCGGCTACCTGCGGCAACCTCTTGTGAAAGGAAGAGGGGTTGGCCGAGGGTATAAAATCGTTGCTGTCGCTCTCGCCGAGAAGGTATAAAAACGAAAGCTCCAACTTATCGGCAATTTTTATCAGCATTTTAAGGCTGGGCACTATCCCGTAATTTTTGGCCTTGGCAATTACGGGCGTGCTCACGCCCACAAATCCGGCAAATTCTTTCGCGGTATTGCGCTCGCTGTCGTCCATGATCTGCAAAAGCCGCGCGCGGAACTTCTCCGAGGTCTTTAATTGTGAATATTCTGGTAATTTCGACATAACTTCCCATCAACCGACAATCTTTTTAAGCAAGGAAAGTATTTATTCCTGTCATATATGTGCTATAATTATTTCACAACAACCAGACAGGAAAAAATTGATACCTTTCATAGGGTACCTTATTTTTTGGCCAGTCAAGACAGGTAAAAATGTTTTCCTATCAGATTGCAAATAAATATAGCGGGGCGGCTTATGGAAAGTTGATTGTTAATTTTCAGAAACAAAATTTACGGCATCAAAAAAATAAAAAAACGGAGGAATTAAAAGGAGTACAGAATTTACCGAAAAACTCTTGGCGCTTTTTCTTGCCCGTCAGAATGAGATACGGGCCGAAGATGCAGGAGCTTGCGAGGGGCGGAATGTGCAGACGACAACAATACTATCGCCGCAAAAGCGCTGGCTGAATTTATGGCCGATATAACCAATCCCATAACGATAGGCGACGGCTCGTGGCGGAGGCACTATGCCGCAAGAAACTATTTTTACAGCCTTATATGCTGCGGCGGCGCCGAACTTATCGGCTTGAATTTGCCCGCAACGGGCGATATTGCAGCAAAATGCAGCGGCGCAGAATAAAATTGCCGTTAATTTGCGTGGCAAAGAGATGAAATTTGGCTGCCGCGCCATAAATTGCTTGACTGAACCTTTAAATTTAAGTAAAATACAGTAGTATCAGCAAAAATTCTAATCGGGTAAAAAATTATTTTTCCCCAAGGCGGCATATATGTCATTCAAAAGGTTAAAGCGCGCAGTCCTCTGCGTTGCGGCTGCGGCGGCCATAGGCGCCTCTGCGGCGCTTGCCGGTTGCACTATCGAAACGAGTCATCCCCGTGCGGAGATAACTTTAGAGTTCAACGGCACGCAATATGTAATCGAATACACTCTTTACAGGAATATGTATCCCCAGACCGTTCGTCACTTCATCGAACTTGCAGAGGCGGGATTCTATAACAATACCATAATCCACGACTATGCTTCCAACGATTGGTATGGCGGCGGCTATACTTACGATGAGACGGCCTATGCCGATGCCTTTGAGAACGGAGCCTTTGACGACTACCTCAACGATTCGAGATATTATAAAGAGGACGATTATCTCTCGCTCTTCAATTCCGGCGCGCTCACTCCCTCGGTGTATACCGATTATTCGTATGATGCCGACGGCAACATGACCGTAAGCGAAGAGGATGCGTACCACACTCTCATCGGCGAATTTGAGAACAACGATCACATCATCGATAACGGCCAGCGCAGCGCGGAATACGGCTCGTTGAAGATGTACTATACGCCCAAAGTTATAGACAACATCGCCGAAGCGCATGTTTATATCAAGACGGGCAGCGGCCAGGTTCTCGAGCACGACTATGAATATAACAGCGCCACCAGCCTGTTTGCCATTCAGGTAGGCACGAGTTCTTCGCTCTCCACGTCGCGTTACGCTACTTTCGGCTATCTCAGCGGCGATGACGACAGCAATACTCTCGACGATCTTATAGCTGCCGTTGAAGATTATATAGACGACGAGTACAACGACAGCGACGAGTTTGTTTCAACAACGAGCGCCGAGGTCGACAGGATAGAGAATATTGCCGAGCAGGCCACGGCGGTTGAATACGACGTGCCCAATACTGCGATCGTCATCCGTTCTGTAAGGATAACCGGATATTGATAATTTATGAATAACTGAAAATGCCGACGGCTGTGCCGTCGGCATTTTTTGCTGCCCGCGGGAGGCAATTCATTGCCGCAACTTTGCGCCAAGAACCCCTCAGGCGCTCCGCGCCAGCTCCCCTTTAGGGGAGCCACGAGCGCAGATCATCACGTGCCGCAAAGCAACTCGTCACTGTAAACGTTTTGCGGCAGCAAAACTTATAACTGCGCCGTTCCGCGGCGCTCGCCGCCGCGGAACGGCGCCTCACTCCTCGTCGGCGGGGTAGATATTCGTCACCTTGCCGTCTTTTTGTTCGGCTATAAAGTATTTCACCTCAAACAGTCCGCCGCCCCTGGGGTACACCAGCCCCACGGCGTCGCCGCCGTATTTACTTATCGCCGCTTCGGTTGGCAGCGCCACATCGGTAAACTCGCCCAGATAGTTCTTCAGCGCCGACCCTTTGTTCTTCAGTTCTTCAGAAAGGTATTTCTCGCTTTCGCCGTTTAATATGCTCTCAAAAAATGCGGCGGATGTCTCTTCCGGCGAAGGTTCGCGCCCGTGTTTTACGCTGCAGCTTTCCAGTGCAAAGTTGTCGCCGTTGAAGGCATATGTGCTTATCTTCACGGCGCGCGTACAGCATTTCAGCTTCTCGTGCACGACGAAATTTTCTCCGCACTCAAATTTCTCGCAGCCGCCGAAAAAAACGGCGTTTTTACCGCGGAAGAGCATGACGGAATTTTTGCCGCACACTGCAGCATACCCGCAGCCGCCTATATTCACTTCGGTTATCTCGGCTTCTGCAAACTTTTCCGAAAGCTTATTTATCGTACTTCCGCCGCACTCAGCCGCGGCGTAAACTCCGCCGAATCTGAATACCGTTATAAGCGTGCCTGCGGCGCGTTCCTGTGCGATTATCTCTATCTCGTTTCCGCGCGGCGGGTAAGATTCTATAAGGACCGCTCTCTCGTCAGTTGAAAAATAGGTTTTGCAGAAGTCGTGCGGCGAGCGGAAAAACTTGTCGTCGATAAAAAAATTGAGCGTTCCTCTGCACGAATAGGGCGCGATTTCCGCAAAAACTCCCGTGCTTTCGTCGATTTCGGTAAACCGTTCAAACATGTCGATAGTTCCTGCATAATGTCCGTCCAATTTAAGTATCGCGGGCTCGGCCGATAAAAAATATACCCTCATATATATCCTCGGTTAGCGCTCGGCTAATATTTCATATTTGTATATTTTAACGTATTAACGGCGCGTTTTATGTCAATATATACGCTTGAAAAAATATTTGCGTCGCAATGCGCTCGGGGCACGGCGGGCGGCAGGCGGCGGCAAGGAGGATATATGAACAAGATAAACGGATACACCGAGGAAGAGGCGCGCGCCTTTGTGCAGTATATGTACGCAGGAAAGCGCGCGGGCAGAACGCTCTCGTCGCTGTTCGAGGGTTATGCGAAAAAGTCGGGCAGGGCAAAGGGCAGCGTGCGCAACTACTACTACGCGCTCCTTCGCAGCACGGGCAATAAAGAGGTAAAAAAGCTGCTCCGCGGCACCGACTTAAAGGCAGAGCCCGTGCGCGCTTTCTCCGATGAGGAGACCGACATGATCTTGCGGCGCATACTCACCGAAAAGAGCAAGGGCATATCGGTGCGCCGCGCCGTTTTGAATCTTGCCGGCGGCGACGATAAGCTAATGCTGCGCTACCAGAACAAATACCGAAACGTTCTATCAAAGCAGCCGGAGCGCATCCGGCGCCTCAGGCAGGAATGCGGTCTGCCCGGGACCGACGAGGGCAAAAAGCGCATAGAACGGGAGATAGACGATCTGTATGACAGGCTGGCCTCCTCCCTGAAGGAGGAAAACTTCAGGCTGAAGAGCGAAAATGCCCGTCTTGCCGACGAAAACGCGCGCCTTAAATTACAAGTAAAAAATTTACAGTCATAAACGGCCCGCGCCTTCCCATACTGCTTTTAAGGGGCTGCTGCGCCGTGTTTTGCGCGGCGGGAAGCGGTCGGCTTGGCGCATTATATTGCGCAAAAGGAGTATAATGAAGGAATTTATTATGGGCCTGGCCGTGGGAATGGCGGGCGGCGCACTTATCGTCGCCAACAGCTATAAGGTACGGCAGATGGTAAAAAAGAACCAGGAAGAGTTTTTGCAGAAGGCCGAAAGTTATATCGACGAAAAGCTGGAAAAGGGCTCTTCAACGGGCGGTTCGCAGTGCTGCGGCGGCACACAGGGCGCCGCGCAGGGCGCTGAGGCCGGCAAAAAGAAGGAAAACTAAAATTTCTGAAGAGCGCGCCGCGGCACTTTTTGCCGCGGCGCGCCGCCGTTATTCCGCAGAGGCCGCATCCAGACATCGGGCCTGCGCCGAGCTTTAAGTTTACGGCCTTTATATTTGCGCCAAGTTGCGCCAACCGCTTGTAAAAGGCGCGCGTGTATGATATAATTTGTGTACAGCCGCACGCCTGCGGCGGAAACGGAGGAACAGTTTGGCAAGGTACATAGCTTTCGATATAGGCGACAGGCGCATAGGCGTGGCCGTATCCGACCCGTTCAACAGCTACGCCCTGCCCTCGCAGACGTACGTCCGCACGGGCTTTCAGCGGGATATTGCCGCGCTCTCGGCGATAATAAAGGAAAAGGGCGCCACGCACATAGTGTGCGGCCTGCCGGTGAATGCCGACGGCACCCCCTCGGAGCAGACCGAAAAGACCGAGCGTTTCATCCGCGCCTTAGAGGAGGCGACGGGGGCGGAGGTGGTGCGCGAGGACGAACGCTACACCTCGATAATAGCGCACGAACAGTTGCACGAGAGCGGCCGCCGCGCCAAGGAGCACAAAAAATACGTCGACGCGTTAGCCGCGGCTAGTATTCTCGACGGATACCTTTCAAAACTTAAAAAACAAGGAGAAAATTCATGAACGAAGAAGAAAAGATGCAGGAGCAGGAAGAGCAGGACGACGGCATAATAGAGCTCATCGACGAGGAGAACAACGTCGTGAAGTTCAGGCTTTTGGACGTCACTGAATACAAGGGAGAAAAATATACTTTGCTTCTGGCGGCCGAGCCCAACGACGAAATAGCCGAGGACGAGGTGGTAATCTTCCGCCTCAACGAGGACGAGGAAACGTTGGAACCGATAGAGGACGAAGCTCTCCTGCAGGAGATATTCGATTTTTATCAGGAAGAGACCGACGGCGAGGATGTGTACGCCGACGAAGAGGAGTAAGGCGCCGTTCCGCGGCGACGGGCGCCGCAAACGGCGCAGTTATGAGTTTTGCTGCCGCAAAACGTTTACGGTGATGAGTTGCCTTGCGTCAATGATTTGCGCTCCGCGCAGAATATTGGCGGGGCAACATGATTATTCTGTAAAAACAGTGCCGCGGGCGCGAAATTTCGCGCCCGCGGCACATTTATTCACAGCTAAAAACTCACTTTCACACTTTATAAAATTCGTCGCCCGCCTTTATAACGTCAACTTTTTCGGCCTTTTCGCCCAAAACGATCTTTGTTGCGGGCTTTTCGTTGGTCTTGCCTTCAAACTCAAGCGTCAAGGTAGTCTGTTCTACTTCGGTTATGTGATATACCGTCTTGTCGTTTTCCTTTTTTATTAGACAGCCCGCTTTTACGTTCTCGTCGGTGCCGTACATTATAACGTATTTTTCCTCTCCGTCGAGGTGCTCCTCGGCGTGGAAGTCGGGATTGGGCGAAAATACTCCCGTACCCGTGTAAACGTGGTATTCGGGGTTTTTCTTGGCAAAGTCGGAAGCTAAACGCGAGTCATAGGCCGCGTCGTCGATCTTTTGACCCATCTTCTTGAAAAAACCCGATATTTTGCCCTCTTTTTTAGCTCCTGACTCCTTGTTTTCCGTTGTTTCGCCGTTTTCGGCGGTCTTTTTTTCTTCGTCCATGACGTTCCCCTCCTGGTTCTTATATTATATTTATACCCTCTTTGCGCGCGCATAAAACAGCGGCGTTTGCTTTTGCCCCCGTTTTTGCGCCCTTTTATTATATTAATCGTAAAGCGGCGCAAATTTGCTTTACAATAAAAAAATTTTCTGATAAAATATCAAAGCTATAAAAAAATTCACACTCGCAGAGTCCGCGTTCCGTGGCCGTAAAATCTTTTCAATGCGGCCGTAAGCGCGAGGCGGCGCGTCCTTCGCGCCCCTGCTGTGGCGTCTGCGGGGAGGTAAAACGGAGGAATTTAAAATGGCAGTTATCACAATGAAGCAGCTTTTGGAAGCGGGCGTTCATTTCGGCCACCAGACGAGAAAGTGGAACCCCAAAATGGCGCGCTACATCTACGCTGCACGCAACGACATTCACATCATCGACCTTCAGCTCACCGTCGGCCTCATCGAGCAGGCCTACAACTACGTTGTAGAGAGCGTTAAAGAGGGCAAGACCATCCTCTTCGTCGGCACGAAGAAACAGGCCCAGGAGGCCATCAAGGAAGAGGCTGAGCGCTGCGGCCAGTTCTATGTAAATTCGCGCTGGCTGGGCGGCACGCTCACCAACTTCAAGACCATCCGCTCGCGCATCGACCGCATGTCCAAGCTCGAGAAGATGGAAGAAAGCGGCGAGTTCGACCTTCTTCCCAAAAAGGAAGTAGCAAAGCTCAAGGAAGAGATGGCAAAACTTCAGACGAACCTGAACGGTATCCGCAACATGACCAAACTTCCCGGCATGATGTTTGTGGTCGATCCACACAACGAGGATATCGCCGTGGCCGAGGCGCGCAAGCTGAACATTCCCATCATCGCCATCACCGATACCAACTGCGACCCCGACCTTATCGACTATGTAATACCCGGCAACGACGACGCAATAAGGGCGATAAAGCTCATCGCGTCTGTCATCGCAAACGCCGTTATCGAGGCCAACCAGGGCGAAACTCCCGTAGCTGAGGAGCAGCCCGCAGAAGCTGCCGAGGATGAAGTCCCCGCAGCCACCGCAGGCGAAGAAGCCGCAGAATAATTTTAAAGAGGTTTTAATTTATGGCATTCACAGCTAAAGACGTTATGACTCTCCGCGAAAAGAGCGGCGCCGGCATGCTCGACTGCAAGAAGGCTCTTACAGACGCAGACGGCGATATGGAAAAGGCTGCCGAGCTCTTAAGGGAGCGCGGCATTGCAAAGGCAGTTAAAAAGGAGGGCCGCATCGCCGCCGAGGGCGTTGTGGGCGCATATGTATCCGGCAACACGGGCGTTCTGGTTGAGATCAACTGCGAGTCCGACTTCGTGTCTAAGGGCGACAAGTTCCACGGCATAGTAGATACCGTTGCCAAGATCGCCGCCGAAAACAAGCCCGCCGACGTAGACGCGCTGCTTGCCTGCCCCGCAGAGGGCGGCACGGTGAAGGATTTCATCACCGCGCAGACTGCGGTTATCGGCGAAAAGATATCTCTGCGCAGATTCACAATTTATGAAACTGCCGGCAAGATCGAAACATATATCCACATGGGCGGCAAGGTGGGCGTGATGGTAGACGCATCCGACGTTGCCGAAGGCTGCGAAGAGACCCTTCACGACATAGCTCTTCAGATAGCTGCCTCCCGTCCTTCGTATATAACCAAAGAGGAAGTTCCCGCCGAGGTTCTGGAGAAGGAAAAGGAGATAATGCTCGTTCAGATGCAGAACGACGAAAAGAACGCCAAAAAGCCCAAGGAGATACTCGAAAAGATAGTAATGGGCAAGCTCGGCAAGTTCTATTCGGAGAACTGCCTCCTTCTGCAGCCCTTCGTAAAGGACGATTCCAAGACCGTTGCCGAAGTTATCGGCAGCAAGTTCAATGTTGTAAGGTTTGTCCGCTATGAAATGGGCGAGGGCATCGAAAAGAAGAGCGAGGATCTCTCGGAAGAAGTGGCAAAACAGGTTGCCGCAATGAAGAAGAACTGATTTGACAATGTATTTTGCGCGGCGCGGATGGTTTTCCGCGCCGCATAAGTTTTAATGGCCGCAAAAATTTTTCTTGTATTTTTTCAGCCGCGGTGTTATAATCTAATTACAGATATCTTTTATTTCAGCGCTTAAAGTTTTCGCCGCCACAGTAAACCGCTCTGCGGTTTTGAATATTTTCGGCGGCGGGAGTGTGTTAAAGTGAACATGGAGATGAAGCAGATAAAGCTTGAAAGCGTCTATAAAGACGCATATATCGACAGGTATCGCAGGCTTGGCTATACCGTTGCCTCGGTCAGCGAGAGCACGGAGGACGGCAAGACCTGGGCGGTGATAAATTTTGAACGTGACATGGACGATCCTTCCCATGAAAAACTTGCCGAGCTCGAGGCCGAGGTCGACGAGCTCTGCGAAATGGCGCGCGCGGCGGCGGGCGCCCCGGACGATGAGAAGAAAAAGCGTAAGCGCACTCTTTTCATCATGTTTATAACAGGGATTGCCGCAATGGCTGCGGGTTTAGTTCTTGTGCTCAGCGGCTTGTTTGCCCCCAGTTTGGGTACGGCTCTCGGCGGGTGGTGCTGCGTCGTTGCGGGCGCGGTGCTCGCGATAGTGTGGAGCTGCCTGCGCGAGAAATGGCGTATGCGCAAAATCGACATCATCGACGACGCCGCTCATCCGGGATTCGGGGTGGACGAGTATAGCCGAAAGGTCGAGGAATGTTTAAAGCAGGCCGACGCGGAGCGCGCGGCCACGCTTTCACACTGAAAAAAACGGACGGAATGTAAACCCGCCCGCTTTTTTATGCGTTTTTTGTTCGCCGGTCATAAAGTTTGCAAAGTATTTTTACGTTTTGTAGGTTTGTCAAACATGTGAGACAGCATAAAGATAAAATTAATGCAACAAGCCGTCTTTTAAAAAATCTGTGATATAGTCTTTTGGGGAGTGCCAGTTCAGCGGTCGCATGGGAAAGGAATTATATTTTCTGTTATGTATGGCAAGCTGTGCGGCAAAGTCATCAAATGAATAAAATTTGTGGGTGGCATAAAAGTATTCGTTATCCTTGCGGTGGGAACGCTCAACTTTACCGTTGTGCCGTGGCGTATACGGCTTAATGAGTTTATGCCTTATTCCCAACTGTTTGAGGCGCGCCTCAAACAGCGACAATTTTCCTTTCTCGTGCTCTTTGAATTCTTTAATGAATTCCAGTCCGTTATCAGTCTGTATGCACTCTATTTTAAAAGGAAAGGCTTTTACAAGCATATCTAAAAACTGTGCGGATGAATAAGTGCTTTGCTCTCTGAACGCCGCAACGTATCTGAAACGCGAGTATTCGTCAATGGCGGTATACTGGTAATAGCGTTCCTGTAAGCCGTCCGCATTCGGTACGATACAGGCAAGCGGAACGACTTTGACATCGACCTGCACGCGTTGTCCGGGATAAAACATTTTCTCGTATGGTTTTGGGATATATTTGGGGTTAGGCGGTTTAACAGGCTGCAATGATTGTCTGCGCAGTACGCGCCACAAAGAGGGTATAGAACGTAAATAGCCGCGTTTTCGGAGCTTTACCCAAAACACGACAAGCCCTGCGTTTGGATTGCGTCTGCGCATATCGTTAATTAGTTTAAGTTCTTTTTGTGTATGCTGATTGGGGTGATGATGGGGACGGCGCGATCTATCCAGTAAAGATGCGGTTTGTCCGTTGAATCGAGCCCGCCAGCGATATACCGAGGCGCGAGACACATTAAAACGACGGACGGCGGCAGGAACACCGAAGTTAAAAGAATAGGTTATAACAGATTGACGGAAACGTGCGATTTGTGATATAGTTTTCATGAGTAACAGTTCTTTTTTTGGGTGTTGTTTTTTGTGGTGATTAAACTATATCACAAAATCAGAACCTGTTACTCTTTTTTTATACTCTTTGTCTCACATCTATTGTAATCCTACAAAGTTTGCAAAGTATTTTTACGTTTGCTATTGAAATTTGGCGGCAGGTATGATATAATCACATAAGCGGATCACTTTAGCGGAGGTGTTAAATTCTATGCAGCCCAAATATAAGAGAGTGCTCATAAAACTTTCGGGCGAAGCGCTGGCGGGACCTGCGGGGCACGGCCTCGACGAGGCTGTGATAGCGCGCGTCGTCGATCAGATAGTTTCCATAAAAAAGATGGGGGTAGAGGTTGCGCTCGTCATAGGAGGCGGCAACTTCTGGCGCGGACGCCAGGGGACGCACATGGAACGCACCACGGCCGACCAGATGGGCATGCTTGCCACGGTAATGAACTCGCTTGCCATGATGGACGCCATAGAACAGCGAGGCATACCCACCCGCGTACAAACGGCGCTCATAATGACTTCCGTGGCAGAGCCGTACATACTCCGCAAGGCCCTTCACCACTTTGAAAAGGGCAGGGTTGTCATAATGGCGTGCGGCACGGGCAATCCCTATTGCTCCACAGATACCGCCGCGGCGCAGCGAGCGTGCGAAATACAGGCAAACGTCCTTCTCATGGCCAAGAATATCGACGGTATTTACGATTCGGATCCCAAATTAAATCCGGATGCCAGGAAGTATGACCATCTAAACTATATGGACATAATTAAAAACGGCATAAAGGCGATGGACGCCACCGCCGCAACAATGTGCATGGAGAACAATATTCCCGTGCTCGCCTTCGGACTTGACGAAGAAAATTCCATAGTAAAGGCCGTCTGCGGAGAAAGAATAGGGACTTTGATAGATAATAACTGAAAAGGTTCACGCAAATCTTTTTGCTGAAGCAAAAATCTTTGTCGTGAGATTTACGGTAAGTCGTGAAAAAGAGGTATCGGCGAACTAAATTC
>DVHB01000069.1 GCA_018712405.1 Candidatus Coproplasma stercoripullorum | reverse complement strand
TGTTTTCAATATATTTTACAAGTATTAAAAATTTTATGAAAATATAAAATTTAATATTTCTAAAATAATTTCGTCTGTAGGCTCTGCCGACATATGGTATAACCTTATGGCATTGCACCCTTTCAAAACGCCCCTTGTCACAGGCGTTATTTTAAGGTCATTCTGGTAATACTCTTTAAGTTTACACCAACCGGAAAGCGAGGTAAAAGATTTTTTAAGTTCATAAATAATACTCCATTGCTTTCCTCGTAAAACACTTTTCCCTCCTTTTTTGTTTGCGCTATCAATACGGGCTAATGTTATATACTCATTATCGTATGTCATTGGGAGGTCTCTTCTATAACTTTGTTCCGTTTGCCCTGCACGAAAAAGGTTTATACTTTCTATTAATTTTTTCATGCTATTTTCCATAAAATATACCCCTTATTATGATTTGATTTCGATTATTTCATAGCCGAGCTTTTTTGCCCGTGCCACAAATTTTGGAATATTGAGTATGCCCCATTGAGTGCATACATACATTCTGCCGTCGGCAAGAGTGAGCGTTTCTTCGGGCTTTGTAAAAAATCTTACCTCATAGTCGCTGCGGAGCTTTGCAATTTCTTCATTTTCCACAACGCCGATAGAGCCCTGAAGAGTTTTGTCAAACACGGTTTTAAGTTCCTGCCGCGTAATATATGGGTGCTTTGCCGCATAATCGCGCACCACCGCAAGGACGAGTCTGTTTTTTAGGTAAACGTTGCCCCCCAGCATATATTTTGTTGTATCGCGTTTGTTGGTTGGAGTAGCGGGTGCGTTTGCGTTAGTTTCTGCACGGGCATTGTCCGCGTTTTCAATTGCCGAAATTTTATCTTTCAGTTCGCCTATTTCATTTTGTAACAGGCTTATCTGTTTTTCCAATGATTTGATTCGGTCAAACATCAGTTCGATAGTTATATCAGATATTTCCATAGGTTCACCTCTATAAGATATTATACATATAATTTTAGATATGTCAATAGTTTTCTAAAGATATTTTAGATATTTAAGATAATATTTTTAGTAAGTTAAGATATTAATCGTGGGGAGAGAGCCGCCCGCGCGCAGAAATGCGCGCGGGCGGCGGCTTGTAGCTCAAAGGCGGCGACTTGTGGCCCAAAGAATGGCGGCAAGGGCGGCTTTCCCTCCAATGTTGTTGACAAAACGGGCGTAAAGTTTTAATATATTATAAATACCGCGCGCGGGCGCGCGCGGAGCGGACACGCGCAAAAGCGGCTTTTTATGCAGAGTGGCTCACAACGTGCAGACTGCAGCAGGGCCTGCCGCATAAACTGCACGCGCGGCATGCCAAAATGCGCAGCCTTTTCGGGGCGCATGCGGCAAAAACACAGGCGCGGCCGCGGGGGTAATTCTATGGATAAGATAAAAAAGGACATACTCACGCTTTTGACTGAAGATTCCCGCCTTTCGGCGGCCAGCCTTGCCGCCATGCTCGGCGTCTCCGAGGACGAGGCTAAAAGGGCCGTATCCGAGCTCGAGGCCGACGGCATAATTGTAAAATATACGGCGATAGTCAACGAAAACATCTCCGACGAGGAGAAGGTGGAGGCCCTCATCGAGGTGAAGGTCACCCCTCAGCGCGGCCACGGCTTCGATTCCATCGCCGCCGAGATAGCCGCCCACCCCGAAGTGAAAAATCTGTACCTCATGAGCGGCGCGTACGACCTCGCGGTCATTGTGGAGAGCGCCTCTTTAAAGGCTGTCTCCCGCTTCGTTTCGGAGTGCATATCCACATACGACAGCGTAATATCCACCGCCACGCACTTCATTTTAAAGAAATACAAGGTGGAGGGCGCGCTCATGGAGGACGAGGAGGGCGGCAGGCTGAGCATTCAGCCGTAACGCACATGGTGCCCTATGAGAGATTTTGTGAACAGGCGGGCCGCCGAGCTCAAGCCGAGCGGCATACGCAAATTTTTTGATATAGTTTCGGAGATGAAGGGCGCGATATCCCTCGGCGTGGGCGAGCCCGATTTCGTCACGCCCTGGAACATACGCGATTCGGCCGTGCGTTCGATAAAGCGCGGCCTCACCCAATACACGGGCAACCGCGGCCTTCCCGAACTGCGCGAAAATATATGCAGGTATTTGAAGGAGCGGTTCGACGTAAATTATTCGCCCGAACACATCATAGTCACTGTGGGCGCGAGCGAGGCCATAGACCTCGTGCTCCGCGCCGTATGCGACCCCGGCGACGAGATACTCGTCCCCTCGCCCTGCTACGTTTCCTACGCCCCCCTCGTGTTCATGGCGGGCGGCGTTCCCGTGCCTTTGAACTGCGTGGCGGAGAATGAATTTATCGTCACGCCCGAGCTGATAGCGGGGGCATGCACGCCCAAAACCAAGGCTATAATTTTAGCCTACCCCAACAACCCCACGGGCGCAATTATGACCAGGGAACAGCTCGAGGCCATAGCGCCCGAAATTAAAAAGCGCGACCTTTTGGTGATTTCCGACGAGATCTACGCCGAACTTACCTATACGGGCAGGCATGTTTCAATCGCTTCGATAGGGGATATGGCCGGACGAACGGTGCTCATCAACGGTTTTTCCAAAGCGTTTGCCATGACGGGCTGGCGCGTGGGCTTTGTGTGCTCGCCCGCGGCCGTTGACGACGCCATGTTCAAAATTCACCAGTATGCGATAATGTGCGCGCCCCGCATGAGCCAGCACGCCGCAAACACCGCCCTTGCGGAAGGTTTTTCCGACGGCTTCGCCACGGTGGAGGAGATGCGCGAGGAGTATAAAAAGCGCGGCGGTTTTTTGGTGAACGCCTTCAACTCCATGAATTTGAAATGCTTTTCGCCCAAGGGGGCGTTCTATGTGTTTCCCTCGGTGGCGGCAACGGGGCTGGACGGGGAACAGTTTGCAAACAGGTTGCTCGAGGCCAAAAAGGTTGCCGTCGTCCCCGGCGACGCCTTCGGCGAGGCGGGAAAACTGCATGTAAGGTGTTCGTACGCAACTTCCATGTCGCAGCTGGCCGAGGCGATAGAGCGCATAGGCGACTTTGTACGCGGACTGTGAGCTTAAGCGGCGGCCGCGCGCAATTTTCGCGCGGCCGCCGCAGTATAAATAAATTTTAATGCCCGCATAAATATTTAAAAGATTTCAGTGCGCGAAGAATTTGTTGACAAATTCTTCGCATAACTATATAATAGTAAACGCAAATCGTGGTTCCGTGCATAGTTTTCGGAATCACTTTTGTTATTTGTTTGCAAAATATTCGCATCGCTCGTCGGAACGCGTATGCCCTTGCGGGCAGGCAAACATAGTTTGCTGCCGCGCTGTCGGCTACAGTTCCTCCTCTTCGCCGAAAAGCTTTCTTTCCGGCGAGAAGATGTGAGTGAAAATATAAATAATTTTTAAAAATAAAATAATGTCGCAAGGCGGGTTTCCCGCCGCAGCAGGCCTCAATTTGCGCATACCTGCGGCTCACCGGTGTGAATTGCCGCGATTATATAATTGAGGACGCCTGAAAATCGCGGCAAGAGCGGCAGAGCCGCTAAAAATCACGGAATTTTTCGTGCGCGGCCCGCGCGAAAAATTCGTGAAGGAGGATTTTTTTATGGCCGATCAGGTTTTTGAAATGACCCAAAAGAACTATGACGATCTGAAGAAGGAGCTCGACTACCTCGTAAAGGAGAAGAGGCCCGAAATAATCGAGCGCATTGCCGAGGCGCGCAGCCACGGCGACCTCTCGGAGAACGCCGAGTATGACGCGGCGAGGGAGGAGCAGCGCTCCAACGAGGGCAAGATCGCCGAACTCGAGTATCAGATCAAGAACGCCGTCATCATCGCCGAAGTTACCGACAATTCTTACGTTCATCTCGACAGCAAAGTTACCGTCGAGGACGAGGAATTCGGCGACAAGGAGACTTACACGATAACGTCCGTTACCGACGTCGACGTAATGGCAAACCGCATATCGAGCGAATCTCCCGTGGGCGCGGCGCTCATGCGCCACAAGACGGGCGACGTGGTTACGGTAAGCTGCCCCGACGGGTCGTCGTATAAGCTCAAAATTGTAGCAATCGCATAAAAGAAATATAATTACGCCGCTTTCCCTTGCATAAACTTCGCAATACTTTGTCGCCGTTACGGCTTCGTTCAGTCACTTACGTCTTTGTAAGCTCCTTCACGACTTCCGCCGGCTCCGCGTCTTGCTCGTTTCTCCAAGGGTTATCCGGGCGGGTTATGCGGTGAACATTTATACACAGCCCACAACATTTTAAAACGCGGCAAAAGCGCCGATAAATCAGAGGACATATGGACGAAAAGAACAACGCACCCCTCACCGAAGAGGAGGAAGAGGAACGCCTTGCCGAACAGGCGAAAATAAGAAGGGAAAAGCTGTCTAAGCTCGTTTCCGAGGGCAAAAACCCCTATGAAAAGGTGAAGTACGAGTTCACCGCAAATTCCTCGTCGATAAAGAACAATTTCGAGTCGCTCGAGGGCAAAGAGGTCTCCATTGCGGGAAGATTGATGTCGCGCCGCATCATGGGCAAGGCCTCCTTTTCTCATATCTCCGACCGCGACGGGCTCATTCAGATATACGTAAAGCGCGACGACGTCGGCGAAGAGGATTATATGTCGTATAAAAAGGACTACGACATAGGCGATATCGTCGGCATAAGGGGCTTTGTGTTCAAGACGCAGACGGGCGAGATCTCCGTGCACTGCACGCATATAGAGATGCTCTCCAAGTCCCTTCGTCCCCTGCCCGAAAAGCAGCACGGCCTTACGAATATCGACCTCAAATACCGCCAGCGCGACCTCGATCTCATAGTAAACCCAGAGGTGCGCGAAACATTTATCAAGCGTTCGCAGATAATAAGCGAGATAAGGAAGTATCTCGATAACCTCGGCTATCTGGAGGTTGATACGCCCATACTCACCACGCTCGAGATAGGCGCGGCGGCGCGCCCCTTCAAGACGCATCACAACACGCTGGATATCGACATGTACCTTCGCATAGAGACCGAGCTCTATTTGAAGAGGCTGATAGTCGGCGGGCTGGAGCGCGTGTACGAGGTCGGCCGTATCTTCCGCAACGAGGGCATGGACGCCTTCCACAACCCCGAATTCACCACGGTGGAGATGTATCAGGCCTATACCGACTACAAGGGCATGATGGACCTCATCGAAAATATGTACCGCACCATAACGCAGAACGTGTGCGGCACGACGAAGATAACCTACCAGGGCACAGAGATAGATATGGGCGCACCCTGGGCGCGCCACACCATGAAGGAGGCCGTAAAGAAGTACTGCGGCGCCGACTACGACGAGTGGGCGGACGACGCCGCAGCGCGCGAGTGCGCAAAGAAGCTCGGCGTGGAGGTCGAAGAGGGCGAAAGCGCCACCAAGGGCCACGTTCTGATTGCGCTTTTCGAAGCGTTTGTAGAGGACAACCTCGTTCAGCCCACCATAATCTATGACTACCCCGTCGAAAATTCGCCGCTTGCAAAGCGCAAGCCTTCCGATCCCGCCTTTACCGAGAGGTTTGAATACTTCATATGCGGGCACGAATTCGGCAACGCCTTCTCCGAGCTCAACGACCCCATCGACCAGAAGGAGCGCTTCGTTAAGCAGGTAAAGCAGAAGAGGGCGCAGGAGCCCGGCTGCAATGCGCAGGTCGACGAGGATTTCATCACCGCGCTCGAATACGGCCTTCCTCCCACGGGCGGCCTGGGCATGGGCGTGGACAGGCTCGTTATGCTGCTCACCGACAGCGCGACGATAAGGGATGTGATACTGTTCCCGACCATGAAACCACGCAAGTGACAACATTCTAATTGCGCCGCTTTCCCTTGTATAAACTTCGCAATACTGTGTTATGCTGCGGCAACTTTCGGTCATTTACGTCTTTGTAAACTCCCTCAAGTTTTCCTCGCATGCCTTGTCTTGCTCGTTTCTCCAAGGGTTATCCTGTGCGGGGTGAATAAGGCTCCCTTGCCCGCGGGCGAAGCGGCACTTTGCGGAAGGTTCAGCTGTGCTGAAAGCCGCAATTTTGGGAGCCGGATTGTTGAGTGAGCGGTGCGAACGAAACAAGACTGAGGTATATATATGATTACCTTTAGCCTATTTCTAAGCACAAAGGCCGTATATATGCTTTAAAATTTAAAAAAATTTCAAAAAATACGGGCTGGCAGTAGTGCCGGCCCGCTTTTTGTGCTATAATATAAAAAAGCGCCCCAAAAAAATCAGGGGACACGCAGGCGTGACATACGCAGGAAAATGTTCAACGGAATACTGCCATGACATACCACATATACGAAAGCCTTAAAAGAGCTAAAAATCATATAAGTTTCCATACTCCCGGCCATAAGGGCGAGGGGTTAAAGCGCCTGTTTGCAGGCAGCGCATACGACCTTACCGAGCTCTCTTCCACAGACGATCTGGGCAGCCCGACGGGCCCCGTCGCCGCCGCCCAGCGCGACATAGCCGAACTTGTCGGCGCAAAGCGCGCATATATCACCACCGACGGTTCAACCAGCGGCATATATGCCATGTTGTATGCCGCAAGGCGTGCGGGCGGGAAAATAATAGTGCCGCGCAACAGTCATAAGAGCGTCTGGAACGCCTGCAGGCTGTTCGGGCTTGAGCCGGTCATCGTGCAGGGCGGGGAGGCGGAAGGCATCTTAACTCCCCCCGAACCTGAAAAGCTGGCCGCGCTTTTTGCCGCCGACGAGGATATATGCGGCATAATTGCCGTCTCTCCCGACTATTACGGCGTCGTTGCCCCGCTCGAAAAGTATGCCGAAATCGTGCGCGCATACGGCAGACTGCTGCTTGTGGACGGCGCGCACGGCGCTCATCTCGCGTTCGGCGAGGACAGGGCGCTGTATGCGGGCAATTACGCCGACATGTGGGTGGACGGCGCGCACAAATCGCTGCCCGCGCTCACGCAGGGTTCGGCGGTGTTTTCCAACAACCTGATGTTCGAGGGGTATCTGAGCGAGGGAATGTCGCTTTTCCGCACGACTTCGCCCTCCTTCCCCGTAATGGCGTCCGTGGAATACGGCTATAAATATACGGCAAACAACCTCGGCTATATCCAAAAGGTAAAGGCGGCCGTGCAGACCTTAAAAAAGAGTCTGCCTGCGCTGAAGTTCTATCCCTCCGGCGACTGGACAAAGCTCTGCCTCGATTGCGCGCCGCTTTCGATAGATTCCCGCCTGCTTGCGCAGAGGCTGGAAAAGAGGCGCATATATCCCGAATTTGCCGACGGCAGATACGCCGTGTTCTATCTCTCGCCGTGCACGCAGCCTTCCGATCTGAACGCGCTGCGCTCCGCCCTCGCTTCGGCGGTGCGCTCCAAAAAACTGCGTTCGACATATGTAAAGCGCGCCGCCTATCCCGCGCCCGCGCGCACATACAGCTATCTGTATGCGCTCGCCCAGCCTTGCGAATATGTGCCCGTATCCGCCTCGGTCGGCCGCATGAGCGCATGCAACGCGGGATTGATGCCCCCGTGCATACCCGTCGTCGCCGCGGGCGAGATAATCACCGAAGACGCCGCCCGCCTCTTGCAGTCGGCGCCCCATACATTCGGGCTTGACGGCGGCAATATAAAGGTGGTAAAGAGAGTATGAATGGTAAATTTATAACGTTCGAGGGCTGTGAAGGCTCGGGTAAGTCCACGCAGATAAGGCTGCTCTCCGAGCGGCTCAAAAAAGAGGGTATCTGCCACATAGTTACGCGCGAACCGGGCGGGAGCGACATCGCCGAGCAGATCCGCGCAATAATCCTGAGCGGCAAAAATACCGCCATGTGCGACGAGTGCGAGGCGCTTTTATATGCCGCCGCGCGCGCCCAGCATTTAAACGAAAAGGTAAAGCCGGAGCTTGAAAAGGGCGCGCTCGTGCTGTGCGACAGGTTCGTCGATTCCTCGCTCGCCTACCAGGGCTACGCCAGGGGGCTGGGCTTCGATTTTATAAAAGAGATAAACTCCTTCGCGCTCAAAGACTTCAGGCCGCAGCTCACGCTGTTTTTAAATATCTCTCCCAAGGCCGCGTTCGAGCGCAAGCACGGCGCCGACGAGGGCGACAGAATGGAGCAGCTCGGCCTTGCCTTCCACCGGAAGGTGTACGAGGGCTATTTAAAACTTTCGGAAATGTACCCCGAAAGGATAGTAAAGGTTGAGTGCGGCGGCAGCAAATGGGACACCGCAGAACGGATATACGGGATACTCAAAGAGCGTAAAATTTTTGATTGACCCCCATATATGCCCCGTTTAACGGGGTCTGGGACGGGCATATGCCGCATTTAATGCGGATATTATAAGAGAAGGCAAAGTGGAACAGCTTATAAAAGGCACAACTGCATACAAAATTTTCTGCCGTGAAGCCGAAGCGGGCAGGCTGGCGCACGCATATATGCTCTCATTTGAGGATACGGCGTACCTGCGCGACGCGCTCAAAATTTTTGCCCTGCGCTTTTTCGGCGCGGAAGATGGCGAACGGCCCGGCGGTCAGATATTGCGCGAAACCTTTCCCGACTGCAGAATTTATCCCGAACAGGGCAAAAAATTCAATGCCGAGGCGGCCGTGGCGCTCATTGAGGACTGCGCCATGAAGCCTTCCGCGGGCGATAAAAAGCTGTATGTCATCAGCTCTTTCGACGAGTGTTCGGCCATAGTGCAGAACAAGCTTTTAAAGGTGATAGAGGAGCCGCCCGCGGGCGTTTCGTTTTTGCTCGGCGCGGCTGCGCTCCCGCCCGTGCTGCCAACCATACTTTCGCGCGTGCGGCTTTTGGAAATACCGCTCTTCTCCGCCGGACAGATCTTTTCCGCGCTCGAACGCAGGTTTCCGCACGGCGCGCTCAACCGCGAGGCAGCCGAGGGGTGCGGCGGGGTCTTGAGCGCCGCCGAGGCGCTTGCAGGCGGGCGGTTCACGGAGATACATTCGGCCGCGCTCGAACTGCTCTCCGCGACCGACGAGGGTGAGGCCGGCCTTCTTTCGCTGAAATACGGCGACAGCAAATATAAAAAAGAGATACTCTCCGAGGTGCAGCGGCTCTGTCTTTCGGCGGCGTGCGCGGGCGTTTCGGGTAAAACAAACGGCGCAGAGGGCGCTCTCGTCTCAAGGTGGGGCGTGCCCGCACTCATAAGAGGGGCCGAGATCTTCGGCGAATCTATGCGCGATTTAAAATTCAACGCTTACTTTTCGGCGCTTTTATGCGGCGCCATGTTCAAGCTCATAGAGGAGAAAAATAAATGGCAAAAATTATCGGAGTAAAATTCAAAGAAGGCGGAAAGCTCTATTATTTCGACCCCGGCGACAAAACTTTTGAAAAGGGCCGCGGGGTGATCGTGGAAACGGCGCGCGGTGTGGAGTATGCCAAGGTATATCTTCCCGTGCACGACGTGCCCGAAAGCGAGCTCGTAGCTCCGTTGAAGCCGGTGCTCCGCACCGCAACCGAAAAGGACGAGGAGACGGTGCGCCGCAACGAGGAAAAGCGCGTTCCTGCCATGAAGACGGCGGAGGAAAAGATAGCTGCGCGCGGCCTTGATATGAAACTCGTGGACTGTGAGTTCACTTTCGACGGGTCAAAGGTGATATTCTATTTTACCGCCGACGGCAGAGTGGACTTTCGCGAGCTGGTAAAGGACCTCTCGGCGGTGTTCAGAATAAGGATAGAGCTTCGCCAGATAGGCGTGCGCGACGAAACGAAGATGATCGGCGGGCTCGGCCCGTGCGGAAGGGAATGCTGCTGTGCCAGTTGCATGCCGGAATTCAAAAAGGTATCCATCAAAATGGCTAAAAACCAGGGCCTTTCGCTCAATCCCGGCAAAATTTCCGGGCTGTGCGGCAGATTGATGTGTTGCCTTGCTTACGAGAACGATTATTATGCCGACGCCTACAAAAAGATGCCCAAAGTGGGCAGCGAGGTAGGCACGCCCGACGGCACCGGCACAGTTGTAAACGTGAATATGCTCAAGATGGAGGCGAAGGTGCGCATAGATAAAAATGAAGGCTCGGCTTACAAGGATTTCAAAGTGGACGAGCTCAGATTCAAGCGCCGCAACGACAAAGGCAAGGAGCCTGACGAGCCTATCGATGAGGAGATCAAAAAACTGCTCGATTGAGACGGAAAACCGCGCCGCGGCATGCAAGCCGCGGCGCGGTGAGTTTAAAATTGAAAAAATAGTGTGAATCGGCCGCGTCGAGAGGCGAATCGGCAAAAAATAAAGGCGGAACCGATTGTTCCGCCTTTATTCTGTTTTTGTCAAATTATTCAGCGGGAGTGATCGCGCCGGTAGGGCAACCATCTTCGCATGCGCCGCAGTCGATGCAAACGTCGGGATCAACGACATACTTTGTATCGCCCTCGGAAATAGCGGTTACGGGGCAAACAGCCGCGCAGGCGCCGCACATTACGCATTCGTCAGATATTACATGTGCCATATCATACCTCCATGTTAAATAATACGCTTTTAAGTAATTCAGCTTTTTGTGATTCAATTATATCACACGGTTTTGCTAAAGTAAAGGGGAAAATGTAAATTTTTTGCCCTCGCGCGCCCGTTTTTTGTGTAAAATTCTGACTTTGCGCCCTGCCGTCGGTCAAAAAAATTCCTATAAAAAGTCGGGGAATTTGTTTTTTGCCCTGAATTTTGCGGCGCGCCGCGACATGCGCCCGCCGCCGCGCCGCTTTTAAGCCTCCTTTGCACCGGATGCGCCATTTACGTTGCCAAACGGCGCTTTTTGCTGTATAATACTCTTATGGAAACAGCGCTTAAGGACGGCGAAGTGCTGGAGGAGCTCTTCGAAGACAAAAAAATAATACAGAACGTAGATTTATACCGCTTTACTTCCGACAGCATACTGTTGTCGCGTTTCGTAAAGGGCAAAAAGGGGGACACGGTCGCCGATTTCTGTGCCGGCAGCGGCATAGTGGGGCTGCATTTTCTGTGCCTTAATCCGCACATATCCTCGGTCGTTTTATATGAAATGCAGCCCGCACTCTCCGATATGAGCGCCCGCACGATAGCCTGTAACGGTTTCTCAAAGGCCGTCGCCGAGTGTATGCGCGTGCAGGATATCGGAAAGGAGCGGAACGGAAGATTCTCGCTCGTGCTGTGCAACCCGCCATACGAGCGCGGAGGTTTTGAAAACATCTCGTACGAAAAGGCCGTATGCCGCAAGGAGATAACGATAACTCTCGCCGAAATTTTAGACGCCGCCGCGCGCTTGTTAAAGTTCGGCGGCAGGATAGGCATAATAAACCGCGCCGACCGCGCGGCGGAGCTCATCTATGGTTTAAAGTCGCGCTCTCTCGAGCCCAAGCGCATGCAGTTTGTGTGCGGCGCGGGCGCAAAAAAACCCTACCTTGTAATGGTAGAGGCGTGCAAGGGCGGGCGCGAGGGCGTGGACGTGCTTCCCGTGTGCGAGAACTGAAATTATATTTAAAAATCAAATTGCCCCCGTACTATGCCGCAAATACTGCGTATTTGCGGCAAGTGATAAGTGATGATTGTGCCTTGCGGCACAAGTATGATTTGTGCTGCCGCACAAAGTACTGTATGGTGGATTAGTTTTATAATGCGGTGAAAGAGCATAAACCCTTCCGCCTCACTCCCGCTAACGCTCCCGTTCAGCACCTCCCCTTAAAAAGTGGAGGCCATAATATGGCAAAAGATTTTTCGTGGTGTGTATAAATAATCACTCCGCGCAAGGCGAATGTAGTTCGCCGCTTACGCGCGGTCGCCTCGTGACCTCGTTGGTCGGCTCCGCAACGCCTCACGCT
>DVHB01000068.1 GCA_018712405.1 Candidatus Coproplasma stercoripullorum | reverse complement strand
ATGCGTTACTCGCCCTGCTGCGGCGGGAAACCCGCCTTGCGACGTAATTTGTTTTTAAAAATAACTGCTCGCCTCTCCAAGGGTTATCCGGGCGGGGGGGTCTTGGCCCCCTGCTTGCGCAGAGTAATTATTTTAAAATAATAATTGCCGCAATAGAGGCGCCCTTGCTCGCGGGCGAAGCGACACTTTGCGGAAGGTTCAGCCTTGCTGAAAACCGCAATTTCGGGAGCTGGCACGCGTAGCGTGACCGAGGGATATATATGATTAACGACATCCCAATGTTAAGCGCAATTGCCGCATAAAGCCTCCCATAAGTAGGGGCATAGCGCCGCAGCCCCCAATATATATGACAAATAACGTTATACCTTGCAAAAGGACGGTATAATATGAACACATTCAAAGTGCATCTTTTAAGCGCCAACCGTACGTTTTACGAGGGCGAGTGCGAAAGTCTCGTCGTGCCCGCGGTAGACGGGCAGTACGGCGTGCTGGCCGGGCACAGCAACACGATAACCGCCATAGTTCCCGGCAGGCTTGCCTTCCGCATACCGGGCGAAGAGGAGCAGGAGACGGCTGTCTCTTCGGGAATCATGAAGATAGAGGACGGCGAAGTGCTCGTGCTTGCCGATTCTATCCTGCGTCCCGAGGAGATCGACGAGGAGCGCGCCGAACGCGAGGCTGCCGACGCCAAAGAGGCCATGCTGCAAAAGCTCGGCAGGCAGGAATACCTCTCCGCGCAGGCCCAGCTTGCGCGCGCCGTAAGCAAACTCAAGATCCGCCGTGCCTACAGCCGCGGCGGCAGAAGATAATTTTTTTGCAATACAATTTAAACGCCGAACGGCTGCCTGAAAAATCAGGCGGCCGTTATTTTTTGCAATAAGTGATAAAGGGGCGCGCGGAGCTTTCAGCTCTGCGCGCCCCTTTATTTAAGCCATATATTGCGGTCAATTTACATGATTTAAGACTATTTGTTTATCAGTTTATTCAAATAAATTATCTTCTTGTTCTTCCGCTCGGCGTATTTTAACATTTTTTCAGCTCCGCCCATAGTATGTATGACGTGCGAAATTATGATATCTGCATTATCTGCCAGCCATTCGTTTCTTCTAAGTATCGCGTATCTGTATGGTACGTTTTCCAATGGCGGATAAATTATTTCATTGTATCTGAACTTTAAATAGTCAAGATTATGCCGTTCAGTGGGCATGTATGCCGTTACAAGGCAATTTATAATGTTATTAAAATGTTTTTTCGCTTTGTTGACGCAATTTGCCGCAAAATTGTCAAAGTCCCCATATCCTCCGCAATAACAATATACAACTGTATTTTGCGCCGTATATTGCATAATAATGTCCGCGAGCAATTGTTCGGCCTCAACTGAAGCGTGAAAATTGTTGTTTCCGCAAAAAGTAATTATCATTTTCGGTCACCCCCAAGTCAAGTATATAACATGAACTTCAATTTGGCAAACAAATATGTAGGCATACCTTCGTATATTTTTGAGTTTCGCCTGCTAAACTGTATGTAGGCATAACTGCGTATGGAGTGTTGCAATGACTGTAAATGAAGCGGTGGCGAGGCGCGTTGAGGGCCTGCTTAAAAAACGTAATATGACGCAATACCGCTTGGAGCAGGATTCGGGAATACAGCATGGCAGCATGGAGTGCATTATGAAGCGGCGCAACAAAACGGTGACTTTGAGTACCGTGATGATGCTTGCGCGCGGCTTTAAAATGACATTGCTGGAATTTTTGGACGATGAAATATTCACGTCCGAAGAGCTTGAAATCGAATAAATGCGGCTAAAGGCGCGCGGAGCTTTCAGCTCCGCGCGCCCCTTTTGCAAAATAATTTTTTGCGGTGTTTGGGGCATATGTGCGGGGCGATTTGCTTTTTTCGCCGCCGCGCAAAAATTGGGTATTGATTTTTGGCCGCACATACTGTATAATTGAATTGTATTGCGGCGCCCGCCATAAAATGCGACGCGCGAACGCCCGTTCGGCCCGCTTTTTCGGCCTGCCGCGCAAATTTATGATAAGGGACCTGAAATCATGAGCATCAAACCTAAAAACATTCACAACATCGCAATTATCGGCCACAGCGGCGAGGGCAAGACCACCCTCTGCGAGGCCATTCTCTTCAACGGCCGCTCCATCGACCGCATGGGCAGGGTAGACAACGGCACCACTGTTTCCGACTATGACGAGCAGGAGATTGCCCGCAAAATGTCGGTTTCCCTTTCGGTCAGCTACACCATCTGGCGCGAGACCAAGATAAATCTCATCGACGTGCCCGGCTTTTATGACTTCGAGGGAGAGTTCAACGAGGCTATGCGCGCTTGCGGCGGCGCCCTTGTCGTCATGGGCGCGAGCGGCACCGTCACCGTGGGCGCCGAAAAGGCGATAAACGCCTGTCTGAAGGCTAAAAAACCCATGGTAATATTCATAAACGGCATGGACAAGGATAACGCCGACTACAACGGCACCGTTGCCGCTCTTCAGGAGAAGTACCACGGAAAGATAGCGCCCATTCAGATACCCATAATGGAGGGCAACAAGATGGCGGGCTTCGTAAACGCCCTTACCGAGCGTGCCTTCCACTTCACGGGCGTCGGCCCCGAGGAGATACCTATCCCCGAGGATAAGCGCGAAGAACTTGCGGCAATGCAGCTCTCCCTCACCGAAACTGCCGCCGAAAACGACGACGTGTTGCTCGAAAAATACTTTGAAACGGGTTCGCTCGAGCGCGACGAGGTGATCCACGGCATAAGAAAGGGCATACAGAACATAAACGTAGTACCCGTTATGGCGGGCAGCGCCCTGAACAACCGCGGAGTAATAAATCTGATGAACGAGATAGTCAAATACATGCCCGACGCCTCCGAGCGCGGCGACCTTCTCGCCACCGACATAAATAAGGACGAACTTGTCGATATCGAGTGCGACGACGATCAGCCCTTCGCCGCCCAGGTATTCAAGACGGCCGTCGATTCCTTCGTCGGCAAGATGAATTATTTGAGGGTGTGCCGCGGCGTGTTAAAAACGGGCATGACCGTGCTCAACGCCACAACGGGGCAGACCGAGCGAATAAACGCCATATACCTGTTAAAGGGCAAAAAACAGGAGCCTGTCTCCGAGCTGACCGCAGGCGACATAGGCGCCGTGTCAAAGCTTGTGAATACCAACACGGGCGATACGCTGTGCGACGAATCGGCGCCCGTAAAGTTCGATCCCATTCTCTTCCCCCGTCCCGTGTTGTTCATGGCGGTATATGCCAAGGTCAAGGGCACCGAAGATAAGGTATTTACAGGGCTTGCCCGTCTTGAGGAGGAGGATAAGTCGTTCGGCGTGCGCAAGATAGCCGATACGGGCGAAACGCTGATCGGCGGCCAGGGCGAAGTGCACCTCGACATCATAAACAAGAAATTAAAGGCCAAATTCGGCGCCGAGGCCGAGCTTAAAACGCCGCAGATCAATTATAAAGAGACCATTCTCGGCACGGCCGTTGCCGAGGGCAAGTATAAAAAACAATCGGGCGGCCACGGGCAGTACGGCCACTGCAAGATCCGCTTCGAGCCGACGGATAAAGACTTCGAGTTCGCCGAAGAGGTGGTGGGCGGTTCGGTGCCCAAGCAGTATATCCCCGCAGTTGAAAAGGGCATAATCGAGTGTCTGCCCCACGGCGTTCTTGCGGGCTATCCCGTAATACGCATGAAGGCCGTGCTTACCGACGGCAGCTATCACGAGGTTGACAGCTCGGAGGCGGCGTTCAAGTCGGCGGCAGAAATTGCCTTTAAAGAGGGCATGAAGGCGGCAAAACCCGCCATATTGGAGCCCTATTCCAAATTGAGAATAGGCGTTCCCGAGCAGTATCTCGGCGACGTTCTGGGCGATCTGAACAAACGCCGCGGCAGGATTATAGGTATGGATGCGCAGGACGATATTCAGGTGATAACGGCGGAGGCCCCCAAGGCTGAACTTTTAACTTATGCCACCGCTCTCCGTTCTTTAACGCAGGGCAGAGGCAAGTTTATCGAAACGTTCGAGCGCTTCGAGCTCGCCCCTGAAAATGTCATGCAGTCGCTCATAAAATAATTAAAATTAATTTTAAAATTTAATTTAAATTTATTAAAATTAATTTTTTATGAATTATACCGCCCGCAGCGCAATGTTGCGCCGCGGGCGGCATGTCCGTGTGCGTTAAATGCATAAAGAGGCTGTTTTACATATTTTTCGCGTATATTTCCGCGGTTTCGCGCACTGTGCGGTTTCTTTTTTCAAATGCCCCCTTGACAAAACGTACTTTTCTGCTATAATTTTTATAGGCGGGTATAAGTCATTATAATGCATGGAGGATATAAAATTGCTTAATCTCAATAATTTATTGTCCGGCGCGGCGGGCGGCGTGCCTCTTTGGGCGTGGATCGTTATCGGCGTCGTAGTGGTAGTCGTTATTGTCGCCATTGTGGTGCTGATAAAGGTTGCCCGCAACAGGGAAAAATCTGAGGCCGAAGAAAACGCATCTGAGGAGTCCGAAGAACAGCCTGCCGACGGGTCTGCCGACGAAGACGAAATTGCCGATAGCGCGGGCGAATCTCCTGCGGAGAGCGCGCCTGCGGCGGAGAAGGCTGAAAAGGCGGCGAAGCCGCAGAGTAAGCCGGCTTCTTCGCAGAAGCCCGCAAAACAGGAACAGACGGCGGCTGTTCAAACTCAGTCCGACGAGCCTGCCGAAACAAAGGCAAGCGGGCCAAAGGTCTATCACATAACCAAGCGTACTTCCGACGGCAAGTGGCAGGTAAAATTCAATAAGGGCAAAAAGGCCATAAAACTGTTCGATACCCAGGTGCAGGCCATAGACTATGCCAAGGCGCTCGCGCAGAGCCAGGAGGCAAGCATAATAATACATAAGGCCGACGGCACTTTCCGTAAACTCAGGTACGACAAACCAAATAAATAATTTGGCCGCGATTTATAAAGTTTATACGTCAGCCAACGGAATATTATGCCGCAGAGCTTTTGCTTTGCGGCATAATATTTTATAAAATGTCGTTGATCCGGCCATATATGCGGGGCAATTTGCGTCAGATTTCATTTTTATAATTTCAAAATAGCCGCCCGCCGCGAATTTTCGCGG
>DVHB01000067.1 GCA_018712405.1 Candidatus Coproplasma stercoripullorum | reverse complement strand
GTCGTGAAAAAGAGGTATCGGCGAACTAAATTCGCCTGCTCTTTTTTCGAACATAATTAATTTTAAATTAATTTATAAATAAGGCTAAAGTAATTCAAAATGCCGCAGAATGTTTAACGCGCGGGCCGCCGCGCTACATTCTGCGGCATAAATATATTTTGCGGCGTTATTCGTTTAAAAATCGCCGTAAAAATTTTTCGGCGGAAGGTTAAAACAGCGCGGGGCTTATTTAAGCGCCCCGCGCTGTGACTTTATAATCACGCAAGTAAAATAAATCAATTAAATAAATTAATTAGATAAATTAATTAAAAATAATATTAAAATTTAATTTTTATTTAATTTTTTCCGCCTGTTCCTTGCGGCAATTATGCCGAAGTATGACGCAATGCCTGCAACAGCGTCAGCCATCATTGCTATTCCTGCAACACTGCGGGCCGTATCGCCATAATATGCGCTCGCCGTTCCGTTTTCCACCCAAAATATATCATCCAACTGCGGGATCAGGATTATAAATATCGCAAGCAATATATAAATTATGCCGCATATCAGCGAGATCTTAAAGAGCAACTTATTGTTTTCGGCGGTGGTAAGCGCCTGCTCATTTGTATAGCAAATAGCGCCGTCTGCTATCATCTTTGGGCGCACGCATTTAAAGTATATGCCGTATGCGGCGAGCGAAAATATGCAGGCAAGGCCGCTGCCGAATATCAAATACGGTACCGCCTCGCTATAGCTTGCCCAAAGCTGCGGCAGGCACAGACCTATTAGCGCCGCGCACGTCATTATCGCGGCCATGGCCAGCTTCAATATGCGCGCGTTGTGCTGACCTGTCGTATTTTTGTATTCGGCAAATTCCTCTTCGTCTTTGAATATCCCGTTCATGGCAAAGCATGCTTCGCATATAATGCCGCCTGCGGCAAATATTGCCGCCAGTAAAAATGTCAGCCATCCTATGTCGGGGTGATGTGTGCTCCATGCGCCGTTGCTTACGCCGTTATACCTGATGCAGATACATATTATCGCCGCAATCAGGCCTAAAAACGCCAGTCCGAACGATATGAACGAGAGATTGCGGAAGGTTGCATATTTTTTTCGCAATATACCCTCCAGCTGCCTTTTGCCGCGCTCGGTGGTAGCGGTGCCCTCGTTTGCCGCCTGTTCGCTGCCCTGTCGTCTTTCGCCGCGCAGCAGCTCGTCGCATGTCACGCCGAAGATATCGGCTATCGCGGGGATGAGATTCAGATCGGGCGTGCATTCGTCGTTTTCCCAGCGGCTCACCGCCTTGTTGGAAACATACAGCATGTCGCCCAGCTCTTTCTGCGTAAGGCCCTTTGCCTGCCGCAATGCGGCAATAAATTTGCCCATAGTTTTCTTTTCCATAAATTTTCAAACCTCAGATTTAAATTCAGGCGCGCCTGCAAACGGTGCAGATTTTTCCCGTTTGCACATTTTATTATAAGCAATTCCGCCGCACCGTCAATAAAATTTGCTCCTTTGCGTGCGGGAATGTGTCCACAGACGCGAGAATTTGTTAAAAAGCGCTCCTAATAAGAAAAATTCATGGCGCCCCGCCGCAATTGCTGCGGGGCGCCATGATAACTGTTCTACAAATTAAAATATACAGTATTTCTTATTTCATTTTATTTTTTATCGACGCCCATTTTTCGCCCGCGCCTGACTGCGATGATGATGTTGTATACGATTATGCATGTTATGCAGTCGGCAAGTATACATAAAAGCGATATCGTTCTCGAAAAATGCGGCAAATTGAGAATTAAAGAGATTATTAATGTAACTGCGGCAAGCGCCAATATTATTCCTCCGACAAACGCCGTTCTGACAAGAACGCCCCTGCAGCTCTCTTTCCATGCCTCTCTGTCGGGCGGGAAATACAGAGCACCGCGTCGGATGAGCGCGGGTCGGATAAATACGCCGTAGACCGCAAAAATTATCGTGCCCGTGCACAATGCCATGTCTATGCCCCATACTATCCACGAATCGGCCGCAAGCCGCAGCCCTAAGCCCCACACAAAAATTCCGAGCGGCAGGCAAAATGCAATTATGCATATATCGGCGGAAATAATCGCCGCGGCGGAGCGCGTCATCAAATTCTGTATCGTGTGCATGCGCGCGGATATGTCTGAAAATTCCTCAGCACGTCCGAGCGAGAGGCCTATCGCCAGGCAGAGTTCGGCGACGGCGCTGCAGATGCAACAGGCCAGCGAAACAAAAAAGCCGATTAGTCCCTCGTAGAATACGCTGTTCAAAATTGCCGCCGCCGCTATTCCCGCAAGTGCGAGCGCCGCAGGTATAGCCGAGTAGAGGCAGAACTGCTTCAGGCGCCGCTCAATCATGGCAAGCGCCCGCTTGCCTGCTCTGCCGTGCAGCCGGGCAGGAGCGGGATTTGCGCTGTCTTCGGGCCTGCTGCGCTCGCCGCGCAGCAGTTCATCGCTCGTTATGTCAAAAATTTCGGCAATGGCGGGAATGAGGTTTAAATCGGGCAGACACTCGTCGCGCTCCCAGCGGCTTACAGTCTTGTTGGAGACGTACAGCATGTCGCCGAGCTGTTTCTGCGTGAGGCCCTTTGCCTGCCGCAGCGCAGATATAAATTTTCCGACGCTCTTCTTTTCTTCCATAATCAAGTATCCGCACGGCGGTATGCCGCATCGCTCAGTCGTTAAACGGCTCGTATGCCTCGCGGTAGATTCCCTCTCTCACAAGCACGAAGTCTTCCCATTTCGTATCGACGGCGCCGTTAAAATGCTTTGCAATAAGCTGCGGGTCGCCCATGTCTAATTCTATTTCATGTGCAACATAGTTGCCGTAAAACCAGCCCGCAGGCTCCTCAAAAAAGACGGAGTTCAGGTTAAGGCAATTTTCAAACGCGCCCTTGCCTATATATCCGACAGCGGCGGGAATGGTGATATCCGCCAACCTTTCGCAATATTTAAACGCGCCTTCTCCTATATATTCCGTCGCGGCGGGAATGGTCATGTTCACCAAATTCCCGCAATATTCAAATGCGCCCTCACCTATCCGTTCCGTTCCCGCGTCCAGCGCTATATCGACAAGGTTATTGCAGCCTGAAAAGGTTTTTGCGGCTATCTCCTTTATGTCTGGTAGTGTCACGCTGCGCAGTTCATTGCAGTCTTTAAACGCGCGCTCGCCCAGCTCGGCAACGGTGGAGGGGATGCGCGCGTTAAAAATGCCGCTGCCTGCAAACGCGTAGTCGCCTACGCTTTCCAGCCCCTCGTTCATTTCCGCATAATTCAGGTCATAGCAGTTTTCAAATGCATTGTTGCCTATATTTTCAAGGCTCTCGGGGAAATCTACCCGACTTATGCTGTTGCAGCCGGCAAACGCGCTGTCCCCTATGTTCACAAGTCCTTCGGGAAAATTTATTTCGGCAAGGAAATTACAATTTTCAAAGGCTCTGTCGCCTATCCGCTTCACCGTCGAAGGCAGGGCTATTTCCTCTATCGCCGTTGAGTTAAAGCAGTTGGTCGCTATCTCTTCGATTCCCTCGGGCAGATTTATTTTTGCAAGTTCAAAACATTCAAAAAATGCGTAGTTGCCTATGCTTGTTATGCTTTCGGGCAGCGTGACTTCTTCAAGCTCATAGCAATTTTGAAAGGCATATTGCCCTATGTACTGCACGCCGTCTGCTATTGTCACGCTGCGCACATTGCTGTATGAAAAGGCAAAGTTGTCTATCCCCACGACCGGCATCCCGTTATAGCTTGCGGGCACTTCGGCGGTATCTCCGTAATCGGCTTGCGAAACGACATATCCGCTTTTGTCGGCCGTAAGTTCATATTCAAGCTCGGCTTTGCTGTCTTCGGGGTCGTCAGGCCGCTCGTCTACATTTATCTGCGTGCACGCGCACAGCGGCAGCATTGCCGCGGCGATAAACAGCACGGAGAACAACAATTTTTTTATCATATATCCTCCTTTGGGCTGCGGGCGTATACATTTTGCCGGTTATCAAAATACGCGCAGCTTTTACGATTTTAATTATATTCCCGTTCCCGCGTTTTGTCACGTGTTTTTTTGTCGCGGAAAATGCGACTCGTCGCTAATTGCGCGAATTATGGCGTTGCGGCCGGGAATATTTTTTTAAATTTGATTTTTATGTTGCATTTGCCGCCGCAAGCCTGTATAATCAATTAAATGAAAATTGTTGAAATCACAAAAAATAAGCGCGCCCTTATGCCGCTGCTTATCATCGGCGACGAAGAGGAGACCATGGTAGAAAAGTATATAAATACATGCACTCTCTTTGCCGCATACGAAGGCTCGGAGTGCGTGGCGGTGTGCGCGGTGGAGGAGTATGCGGGCGAAAGCCCCCTCGGCCGCGCGCTGGAGATAAAGAATATCGCCGTTTTGCCCGCTTTCCGCAAGAGGGGCGCAGGCCGCGCGCTGATAGAATTTATCGCCGATAAATTCGGCGGGGAATATGCCGCGGTCATCGCGGGCACGGGCGAAAGTCCGCTCACCGTTCCGTTCTATGAAAAGTGCGGCTTTAAACGCTGCGGCAAAATTAAAGACTATTTTTTAAAAAATTACAGTCACCCGATATATGAGTGCGGAGTGCAGCTGCGCGATCTGGTATATTTTATAAGACCGCTCGGGGCAGAAGGGGGAAAGTTATGACGTGTGTGACCAAACTTGACAAGAGGGCGCAAAAGGTATTGTCTCACAGCGTATTCGTGTGCGCGCTGACGGCTGTTATAATAGGCATTGTTTTGTTCTTGCTGTGGGGCATATTATACGCCATAAACCGCACTCTGGATATAGAGGTGATAATAATTTCATGTGCGCCCGTCGTGTTCGGCATAGTGCTGTTTGTGCTGTATGCCCGCCAGCTTAAGCAGGCCGACGGCACGAATTCTTTCAACGTGTACGACTTCGGCAGGGTGATGTTCACCGTAAAGGCCACGCGCGGCGGCACGTTTGCGGGCACGCTCGATATCGAGTATTCGCAGGTCAAAAAGGTGAAGGAGAGGAGCGGTTTTATTCTCATCTATGTAAACAAGCTCGGTGCGTTTATCGTAGACAGGAATGAGCTCGGCGAATATGAAGATACGCTGCGCGCCGATATCGCCGCGGCAGTGAATTGACACCGGATTTAAAGCAATGCGCCGCCGCGCCGCTGTTTTCAGCGGC
>DVHB01000066.1 GCA_018712405.1 Candidatus Coproplasma stercoripullorum | reverse complement strand
CACCTTCGGCCCCACCTTCCGCGCCGAAAATTCCAACACGGCGCGCCACGCCGCCGAGTTCTGGATGATAGAGCCCGAAATGGCGTTCTGCGACCTCGCGGGCGACATGGACGTGGCGGAGGCTATGGTAAAGTTCGTGGCGGAGTATGTGCATGAAACGTGCGAATATGAGGTCGACTTCCTCACCGAAAGGGTGTGCCCCGAGCTGAAAGACAGGTTCGAGGCCCTAAAGGGCGGCGAGTTCGTACGCCTTTCATATACAAAGGCGATAGATATCTTAAAGGACGCCATAGCGGGCGGCCACAAGTTCGAATACCCCGTGGAGTGGGGGTGCGATCTGCAGAGCGAGCACGAGCGCTATCTCACCGAAACGGTGTATAAAAAGCCCGTGTTCCTCACCGACTACCCTAAGGAGATAAAGGCTTTCTATATGCGCCTTAACGAAGATAAAAAGACGGTCGCCGCGGCAGATCTGCTCGTGCCCGGCATAGGCGAGCTCGTCGGCGGCAGCCAGAGGGAGGAGAGGCTCGGCGTTTTAGAGGAGCGCATGAAGGAGTGCGGTTTAAATGCCGACGACTATGAGTTCTACACCGACCTGCGCCGTTACGGCGGCTGCGTCCACTCCGGATTCGGCCTTGGCTTTGAAAGGCTTATAATGTATTTGACGGGCGTTTCCAATATACGCGATGTCATTCCCTTCCCTCGCACTGTTGGTCACTTAGAATATTAATTACTTTCAAACGCTTTTGATAAGCGGCGCAATACTGTGTCGCGCTTACGGGTATGTTCGGTCACTTACGTCTTTGTAAGCTCCCTCACATCTTCCGCACGCTTCTTGTCTTGCTTGCTTCTGAAAAGCGTAGACGGAGGGGGGAGGAGTATTGCTCGCATCTCCGAGGTCATTATGTGCGACTTCCGCACGCTCCTTGTTTTGCTTGCTTCTTAAAAGCGTAGACCGGGGCGGGGAGAGGTTCACCCATGCGCTCGCTGTGCACGGCCCGCGCGAAAATTTCGTGAGGTTATTATGATCAAAATTTTAGTTGACGCTATGGGCGGCGATAACGCCCCCGCCGCACCCGTGCAGGGGGCGGTCGACGCTTTGAACAAAAACAAAAATATATATCTTATCCTCGCAGGCAAAAAAGAGGTCATAGAGGGGGAGCTCGCAAAGTATAAGTACGACGGCTCCCGCCTTGAGATAATGGACTGCCGCGACGTGATAGACATGAACGATATTCCCACCGAGGCGGTGAGGAAGCGCGATTCGTCGCTTGTGCGCGCCTTCCGCTCATTAAAGGAGAACGAGGATATCGCCGGGCTGGTGACAGCCGGCTCCACCGGAGCCACTATTGCGGCGGGCCAGCTTATTTTAGGCAGGATACGCGGCATAAAGCGCCCCGCCCTCTGCCCCGCGATTCCCAACGCGCGCGGCGGCTATACGCTTTTGTGCGATTGCGGCGCCAACGCCGAGTGTAAACCTTCCATGCTCTGCCAGTTCGCGGTGCTTGCTTCGGCTTACGCAACGGCGGGCTTCGGCATAAAAAACCCCCAAGTGGGGCTTTTGAACAACGGCACGGAGGAGCACAAGGGCGACCCTCTGCACCAGCAGACCTATCAGCTCTTGAAGAAGATGGACGTCATAAACTTCATGGGCAACATCGAGGGGCGGGATATTATGCTCTCAGACTGCGACGTGGCGGTTGCCGACGGCTTTTCGGGCAACGTGGCCTTAAAGGCTATGGAGGGATGCGGCAAACTCATCCTCTCCGTGCTCAAAAAGGAGGCGACCGGCACGCTGTCTTCAAAGATAGGAAGCCTGTTTTTGATGAAGGGTTTCAAGCGTATGCGTTCAAAGCTCGACTTCGAGGCAGTAGGCGGCGCTCTTCTCCTCGGCGTAAAAAAGGTGGTAATAAAGAGCCACGGTTCCTCCAAGGCGCGCACCATTACCGCCGCTATCGAAAACGCTGCTACCATATACGAGGGCAACCTTATCGGCCGCGTGGAGGAGATGCTGGCTAAAGTCGACTGGAACAATCTTATCCCCGATGAAGAGTAAAGCGATTGCAGGGAATCAGCCGGATATACCGGCGGTCGAGCGCATGCTCGGGTATACATTCAAAGATAAAAAGCTTTTGGTGCGTGCGCTGACGCACTCCTCGGCTTCCCATACCGAAAATTACGAACAGCTCGAATTTCTGGGCGACTCGGTCATACAGCTCATAGTTACAAAGGAGCTCTATCTGGACGGCGGGACCGAGGGCGAGATGACTGCGCAGCGGCAGAAGCTCGTCTCGCGCTGGCCGCTGAAGACGGCCTCCGAATCGCTCGGTCTCACAGATTACATAATAAAGGGCGTCGCCGATGTGGGAGAAAAGGCGTTATCCTCGGTATATGAGGCCGTTGCGGGCGCGATATTTGCCGACGGGGGCTACCGCGCGGCGGAAAAGTTTGTAAAAAAAACATTGATAGACGTTCATCTGAACGCGCCCGAAAATTTTAAGGGCGATTTGCAGGAATATGTGCAGGGCAGGGGGTTTCCTCTGCCGGAATACAATACTTCCGCCGTTGCCGGTCCTTCAAATGACCCGCAGTTCGTATGTAACGTGCTTGTGTGCGAAAAGAGTTTCACCGGTACAGGCAGGAGCAAGTCCGAGGCCGAAAAGCGCGCGGCAAAATCTGCCCTTGACAGCCTTTTAAGAGGTTGAGCGCGGCGTTTTGTTTTTTGTGCCCGAAAATCCGTGAATGGGGTTTTAAAATAATTAACGTCGCAAGGCGGTGTTTTTTATCATTATATTCTAAACAAATCACGTTTCAAGCAGGGTTTAAAAATAAATAACTCTGCGCAAGGCGGTGTTTTTTATCATTATATTCTAAATAAATCACGTTTCAAGCAGGGTTTCCCTGCGCAGAAAGACCCTATTTGC
>DVHB01000065.1 GCA_018712405.1 Candidatus Coproplasma stercoripullorum | reverse complement strand
CGCGGCGCGGCGGCCGGAATTGTTTTTACAAGCAATATTTTAACACAATGCAGGCGCGCAGTAAACTTTTTGGCAAAAAATTTAAAAATAACTATTGACTTAAAGTTAACTTTATATTATATAATAGCCGTATATCAGCTCCGTCATAGCCGGTTCACGCTCTATGATAATTAATCTGCATAAACTGAAAATAAATTATTTGAGGTATTTTTAGATGATCGGTGCAATTTTAAAGAACAGGAGCGCGGCGGTCAGGCTCACCGTAAAGGGTGCGATCGCCGTATTGCTCGTATGTATGGCCGTGGCTCTGCCGCAGATAGCGCATGCCGCCGGCGGCGCGCAGGCGGGAAGCGTCTGGCTGCCCATGTATGCGCCCGCTCTGCTTGCAGGCTGCCTTCTGGGCTGGCAGTGGGGACTGGGCGTAGGCCTCCTCTCCCCGCTTGTAAGTTTCGGCTTCACCTCGCTTTTCTTAGATTCGGCGATGCCCGCCGCAGGAAGGCTCCCCTACATGATGGCAGAGCTTGCTGTGTTCGGGCTGGTTTCAGGCCTGTTTGCGAAGAAAACAGAAAAGAACGCGCTTTTCGCCTTCCCCGCGGTGATAGCCGCGCAGGTTGCCGGCAGGCTCGTTTACTTTACGACGGCCGTGATATTCGGGCAGCAGCCCGCGGCGGTATGGGGCGTGATAGAGAGCGGCCTTACCGGCCTCTGCATACAGGCGGCAATCGTGCCCCTGATAGTAATCCTGCTCTCTCTGGCGGTAAAGCATGAACGCGATTGAAAGGGCAAAGAGACTGCTGTGCGGCAGGGCGACATTTGCCCTTGTTAACGGCAAGAGAGAAAGAGTTTATTACGAGAGCGGCATTCAGCCGCTTTTAAACCTTTCCGACAAGGACCGTGAGCTTTTAAAGGGTGCGGCGGTGGCGGATAAAATCGTTGGCAAAGCTGCGGCCTGCCTTATGGCGGCGGGCGGCGCTGCCGAGGTGTACGCAGGAGTAATGAGCCGCGGCGCAATGAAAGTATTTGACAAATGCGGCATTAAATACACCTTTGACACGGAAACGGAAATTATTTCCGACCGTACGGGAACGGGCGCCTGCCCCATGGAACAGACGGTGAGATACATAGACGACCCCGCGAAGGCCGAAGAGGCCATAAGGCGCACGCAGCACATTTTAAAGCTGCGCGCACAGGGAGGAAAGGAGATGAAAAAACTGGGTTTCGGCATGATGCGCCTGCCCCTTTTAAGCGGCGACCAGAAGGACGTTGACCTTGAACAGGTAAAGAAGATGGCGGATGAGTTCCTCGCCCGCGGGTTTGAGTACTTCGACACGGCGTGGATGTATCACGAGCACACGAGCGAGCTCGTCGCGCGCGAATGCCTTGTAAAGCGCTACCCGCGCGAAGTGTTCAGGCTGGCCACAAAGCTGCCCGCCTTTTCATTAAACAGCGCCGAAGAGATGCAGTCCACCTTTGACAGACAGTGCGAAAAGTGCGGCGTGGACTACTTCGACTACTACCTTATCCACAATATAAACGAGGACAACTACATAAACAAGGTGCAGAAATTCGACGCATTCGGCTTTGTTAAAAAGCTGAAGGAGCAGGGAAAGATCAGGCACTACGGCTTCTCCTTCCACGACACGGCCGACGTTCTGGACAGGGTGCTTTCAGACCACCCCGACGCAGAGTTTGTGCAGCTGCAGATAAACTACCTCGACTGGGACAGCGAGAGGGTGCAGTCGGGCAAGTGCTGGGAGGTCGCGCGCAGGCACGGCAAGCCGATAATAATTATGGAGCCCGTGAAGGGCGGCACGCTCGCCAACGTGCCCCCGCAGGCCGAGGCGCTGTTCAAGGCCAAAGAGCCCGGTATGAGCGTGCCAAGCTGGGCGATACGCTTTGCCGCGGGGCTCGACGGCGTGTTCATGGTGCTCTCCGGCATGTCGACCGAGGCGCAGCTCGATGACAACACCTCGTTCATGTCGGACTTCAAACCCCTCGACGAAGGCGAGCTTGAGACGGTGAAGAAGGTGGCGAGCATAATAAAGGGCACGGGCGCGATAGCCTGCACGGCGTGCAGATACTGCGCAGAGAACTGTCCCATGGATATAGCCATTCCCGACTATTTTGCCGCATACAACGGCGATATACTCGACGGAGGAAAGAACGCCGCAAAGCACAGGGCGGAGTACGAGACGTTTGCCGAGGGGCACGGAACGGCCTCGGCGTGCGTAAGGTGCGGCGCGTGCGAGGAGCACTGCCCGCAACACCTGCATATCCGCGACCTTTTGGAAAAAGTTGCCGCAAAATTTGAATGATAAAATACACTTCAAATAAATAAATTAAATTAAAATTTATTAAATTAATTTTTATTTCAAATTTATTTTAAATTCGGCACAGACCTCAGCATTACGGCACATGCGGGCGGGGCGCAAGATTTTGCGCCCCGCCCGCATTTTTATTCTTTTGATATTAAGGATTGCTTTATCCTTTCAGTAATTGAATTTTTTAACATAGTGCGCGCGGCAGGTATCTATGCAGAAACACCCCAGAACGCCGCCCAGCCATACACCCGTATCGAGGTGCACCTTGTAATAATCGGAGATGCTGCCGCCCGCACGGCCCTCGCGCCTGCAGGCGACTATCCCGTCCCCTTCATATACGTTCCGCGTGGGCGTGTGTCCGAAAAATATGCACTTGCTGCCCTTGGGGACGACCTCGGGACGCATGAACGTCCTGTCCTCAAGCATTACCATATCGCGCACGAGCGCGGGCGGAACTATGCGGTCATCATCGTCCAGCGGAAGCCCCGCGTGCACGCAGATAAACTGCTCCTCCTCCATATAGAGGGGCAGCCGCTCGAGCCTGTCCACAATATCCCAGTCCAAAAGGTCCCCGTCAAACGGAAACCACCTTTTAAGATCGGCGAGCACCCCGCCGAAATCCGAGGGCGAGTTCTTCATCACAGCCCAATAGTAGGCCAGAAAGCCGTATTCATGGTTACCTAAAATACAATGCGCGTTCGGCATATGCAGCAGCGTTTTTAAAAGGCGCACGCTCTCCGTGCCCTTGTCCACCATGTCTCCGCAGACGTATATAACGTCGCCGTCGGAAAATTTGATTTTTTCGAGCAGGCGCATGAACAGCGCGTATTCGCCGTGGATATCGGAAATCACATATCGCATATCGCTTAAATTATAGCACCCGCGCCGCGGCAAGGCAAGCGCGGGAAAGTTTACTTTTTGTTTTGATTGTGATATAATGTTGTTCATGAACGGAAGCAGGCTTAAAAAACTCAACGGCGCGGATACGAGCGCGGCGGTGGAGAACGATATTTTGGGCGCGGGTTACGCACCCTTTGAGGAGGGCGCGCTTGAAGGCCTTGCGGCTATGGAAATATTCAAGGCGCGCGGACGGCGCACGCGCAGGCGCAAAAAAGAGGACGGGAAATAT
The DNA here is from genome assembly GCA_018712405.1 of Candidatus Coproplasma stercoripullorum. Lineage (GTDB taxonomy): Bacteria > Bacillota > Clostridia > Christensenellales > Borkfalkiaceae > Coproplasma > Coproplasma stercoripullorum. The sequence goes on along the minus strand of DVHB01000065.1, from coordinate 15,746 downwards.
GTGCGTCTCTACCTCTACTCCTCTCCCGAGAGCGCCGAGAGCTGGGAATTTGTGGTGATGAACGCCGAGAAAAAGCACAGAAAGCGCGGCGCGGACGGTAAGAAATTTGAGCCGCTGTATTATAAAATATTTTTTAAAAAAATCTGATAATTACGGCATTGGCGCGGGGCAATTTTTAATTGCCCCGCGCCTGCATTTAATTTTTTATTTATTTTCGTATTTTTCCAGCGCCGACAGGACTGCCGCCGCAGGCGATAAGCTTTCAAGATATATGGAACTGCAGGCCTTGAGCTCGGCCTGATCGTTGCCGCCTCCGATGTCCTTAACGCCCGCAACTTTAAATCCCGCCTTTAAGGCGGTGAGCGCGGCGTGTGGCGAATCTTCAAAAACCCAGCAATCGGCCTTTTGCGCGCCGATAAACTTTAATGCGGCCTCGTATACGTCTGCCCCGTCGCGCTTGCCGACACCTACCTCAGTGCAGGTGACTATGCCGGCAAAACAACGCGCCATGTCAAAGCGCCTGAGCGCTATATCCACAAGGTACCTGTCGGTCGCGGTGGCGACGGCCATGGGTATGCCGCGCCTTTCAAGCTCCTTTATAAGCTCCAGAGCGCCCTCTTTGGGCAATATGTCATGCGCATATGCGCGCTCCATTACGCCGTTTATGCCGCGCACGGCCTCTTCGGGCATGACGGGAAGGCCGTACCGCTTTATTATGTATTCCGCGCCGCCGCGTATGGTCAGCTTTAAAATTTCGTCCGACATGCCCGGCTCCGCTTCTATGCCGAAGCTCCTTAAATAGATCTCGCCGGCGTGCCGCCAGATGCCCATAGAATCCAACAGCGTGCCGTCAAGGTCGAAGATAACTGCCTTCATAATTCTCCTTTGCATGCGCGCGCCGCGCGCGAAATTTGCCGATAAATATTTTAACGCAAATATATTTTACATTAACGGCGAAAATTTTTCAAGCGATTGGACGGGTATAAAAAACTGCGGCCATACGCGCACAAAAAAATCGGCGCGTCGCGCCGATTTTTTATTATATGATTTTATACCCTTGTGCGTTCGGTATTGCGCGACTTTATCGCGTCCCACAGCTTGCAGTATTCGGCGACGAGCATGGGCACGAGAGAGAGGCCGACAACTATCAGCCACTGTTGCCAGCCGAGCGCGCCCAGCTCCAGCGCGGAGGCGATGGGCGGTATCGCCGCAACGAGCGCGAACACTATTATCATCACGCCGCAGCTTATATACAGCTGTGGGTTATCCTTTACGCGGTATTTATACAGCATGCTGCGGCTGCGCACGGTTAAAACGTGCAGAATGGACGTCCACCCGGTTATGAGGAAGGCCATCGTCCTGCCCGCCCCGAGCGAGGGGGAAGAGCCTTCAAAGGAGACGTGCATGCCTATATAATATCCCGCGAGCGTAACTATGGCGAACACGCATATCTGCTGTATTATCACCTCCATGAGTCCGCCGCCGAAGAAACTTTCGTGCCGTCCGATGGGCTTTCGCCTCATTATGCGCTTATCCGACTCCTCCTTGGAAAGGGCCAGGCCGGGGATGCCGTCGCCCAGCACGTTTATGATGAGCAGCATGAGGGGCGTTAAGGGCAGTTCCCAGCCCATGAACTGCGCGAACAGCATTACGGCTATCTCCGAGATGTTGCACACGAGCAAAAAGTACACGAGTTTGCGTATATTTGAAAAGATGTTTCGGCCCTCTGCCACCGCCTCGATAATGGTCGAGAACTTGTCGTCGGTTAAGATCATCTTTGCGGCGCTCTTTGAAACTTCGGTGCCGTTTATGCCCATGGCAACGCCAACGTCTGCCGCCTTCAGGGCGGGCGCATCGTTCACGCCGTCGCCCGTCATGGCGACTACCTCCCCGCGCGACTGCCAGGCCTTTACTATGCGTATCTTATCCTCGGGGCTCACGCGGGCGTACACCGAATAGAACTCTATGCTGTCGGCAAGTTCCTCGTCGGAGAGCTTCGAAAGCTCCTGCCCCGTTATTACGCCCTCGCCCGCGGCGATAATGCCCAGCTCGCGCGCGATCGCCGCGGCCGTGGCGGCGTGGTCTCCCGTTATCATCACCGTGCGTATGCCCGCGGCCTTTGCCTTTGCGATAGCGAGCGCGGCCTCGGGGCGGGGCGGGTCGATTATGCCCACGAACCCGTTGAACGTCAGCCCCTCCTCCACCTTAAGAATATCTGCGGGGAGATTCTTTATCCTCTTTGAGGCGAGCGCTATGACGCGCAGCGCGTCCTTTGCAAAGCTGTCGTGCATCTGCTCGATGCCGTACATATAGTTTTTGTCGGAGCGGTCGAAGGGAAGCCTGTCGAACGCGCCCTTGGTGAGAACGAGATACCCGTCGTCAAGCGCATAGACGTTAGTCATCATCTTGCGCGCCGAGGAGAATGGAATTTCGGCCGCCTTTTTATACTTTGAGGGCAGCTCCGCATAGTTTATCCCCTTGGCCTCCGCAAGGCGGACTATGGCCGTCTCGGTGGGGTCGCCCATTATCTTTTGGTTGCCGTCATCGTCTTTGCCCACAGTCGCCGCGCACGCGAGACAGAGCTTTAACAAAAAGTCGTTCTGTCCGGCCGAAAATCCGTCGGTCTCTGCGGCGGGGGCGCCGCCATATACCCACAGCCTTTTTACCGTCATCTTGTTCATTGTGAGCGTACCCGTCTTGTCCGAACATATGACAGATGTGGAGCCGAGCGTCTCCACGGCCTGCATCTGGCGCACGAGCGCGTTCTTTGATGCCATCTTTTTGGCGCCGTTGGCGAGTATGAGCGTAACAATCAGCGACAACGTTTCGGGCACGGCGGCAACTGCGAGCGTTACCGCCACCATTATCATATCCATGGTGAGCTTGCCGCCGCTTTGGATGAGACTTACGACAAACAGCACAATGGCCGACATTACGGCTATACCGCTTATTATCTTGCCCACCTTATCGAGACGGACCTGCAAAGTCGTCTTTTTCTGCTTTGTCTCCGTTAAAAAACGGGCGATCTTGCCCATCTCCGTGCTCATGCCCGTGGCGGTGACCACGGCAGCGGCGTTGCCAGCGGTGACGAGACAGCCCGAATATACGCAGTTGGCCCTGTCGCCCAGCGGCACCTCCGCCGAAAACTGCGCGGCCGCGTCCTTTTCGGCGGGCACGCTCTCGCCCGTTAAAGAGCTCTCGTCCACGGCGAGGCTCTCCGAGCGGATGAGACGGGCGTCGGCGGGCACCATGTCGCCCGTTTTAAGCATGACGATATCGCCGGGCACGAGCTCTTCGGGATCCGTTTCGCGCACTTCGCCGCCGCGCAGCACGCGGCATATGGGCGAGGAGAGCGAGGAGAGCGCCTCCAGCGCGTTTTCGGCGCTGCGCTCCTGAGTCACGGCGAGCACCATGTTCATGATTATGATGACAAATATGACCAGCGGCTCTATCAGGCTGTGCACGCCCTCCCACTCTATTATCGACATGGTGAGACTTAAGACCGCGGCGATTATAAGAATTATCGTAGAAACGTCTTTGAGCTGCGAGAGGGCAAGCTTTAAAAGACTCTTTTTCTTTTGCTTTTCAAACGCGTTTGCACCGTATTTTGCAAGGCGCGATTTGGCCTCTTCATCCGAAAGACCGCGCACGCTGTCCGACGCATACTTTTTTTCAACGTCTTCGGGCGAAAGCATATAGGCCTTCGAGGCCTCTTCATACATTAAGGAAGACGATCCGCCAAAAGCCTGTTCGGGAGTTCTGTTGTTTTTCTGCATGGCACACTCCTTTGCATTATTTTGCGGAATTTTAATTAAAAACAATAAAGTAAATAAAAAATATTCCGAAACAAAGTTTTATTGTATTACATTATACTCTACAAATTGTTAAAATTCAATGGCAAAACAAAAAAATCTTTGCCCGTTCGGGCAAGCGCGCCATAAAATTGAAAATGATGCCGCCGCGCAGAAATTCCCGCGCGGCGGCATCAGAAATTTAATTGTAAGGCGCGCACGCGGCGCAACAAAATGACCACACTTACACTGCCAACGGATACGCGGAAAATCACTGCGCCGCGGGCGTGCTCGCCTTTGCGTCCGGACAATCTGAAATTTTACAGACCGCCGCAATATTTTGCCGGAAATGTGCGCCGCGCACGGCGGGCCGGACCTTTGCCAGACCGCAACGCGCGACAATAACGGCAATTACATTTATATGACGAAGGCCCGTGACCGATTTTACGCATTATTTCAAAAATATTACAAATTTTTTTATTTGCCTGCGCCCGCATAGATAAAACTTTGCATAAATGCCGAAAAAAAAGCCCGGCGGCGCGCAAACAGGGCGCCGCCGGGCCGGGTTTCAATCTGTCAGACAACAATATTGCGGAGCAATCACGAAACCATCGAGCACATTATTTCGAGCGCATTATCGGAGAACGAGGTGTAAGCCACATAGTAATTCAGCTCTTTGAAGCTGAACTCCGCCACGGTATCGTACAGCCCGTCGTCAGCAAGAGCGGTTATATAGCGTATCTGCGTAGAGCCTTCGTTATGAACGGAGCAACCGTCGCCGACCGGATCCATATCGGCAACAGACTTGTCATAAAAGTATATCTCGCCGTAATACCCTTTTATCCTGCTCAAAAACTCAATATACCCGCCGCATATTTTTTTATCGCCGCGGTAGCGCCTGAGATGATAGACGTCTATGTCTTCCTGCACGACGCTCATATCGGCAAGTTCATACCCCCTCTCTTCGATGGAGGAATAGAACTGTTCCTCTTCCACTACCTCCGAATAAATCTGCGACATAGTTATCCCGAACCTGTCGGGATTTACAGCCTGCCATATAATAACGCCTGCCGCGGCAAACATCAGAATGGCAACCGCCGTTACCGCCGCAATCAGTTTTAAATTCCGCCCGCCGCGCGCGTTTCCGCGGGCCGTCACCTGTACGGCAGACATTTCGCGCTCTTTTATCTCGGCCGTCTCGCCCTCGGAAGACGCACTTGAATTCAGGCGGCCCTTTATTCTGTCCCACCTTGAGGAGAATTTTTCGACTTCAGTCTTATTGACCTCGGCCTTTATCCTCTTCTCTGTCTCATTCTCCGTCATAAAAGCTCCTTATGAAATAGTCACGGCTATCGAATTGCTGACATTGCTCCTGCCGTCGAGGCAGAGATATTTTACCTCATCGCTCATTTCGCCGCCGTTTACCACGGTGAGGTATGTGCGCGTGGCTATCAGATTGTCGGCCGCGTCGTAATATCTGTCTATCTTATATCCGTATGCAACCACCACATGGTTGCCGTCGTATTCGGTTATCGTCAGCACTTGCTTCGTACCGCTGTCCGAAGACGCGGTAATAAAGGAGAACCCCTTGAGGAATACCGCGACAGGCTTTCCGGCCTCTATCGCCGTCTCGAAAGCACCGGAGAGATTTGAAAGCGACACGCTGCTGCGCGAATAGGTATAGCCGTGACTTGCGGCGTACTGCGTCATGCCGCTGTTGAAGCCTGAATAGGTGGCCCCGCCGTTTTCCGCATCCATCAGATCGTACAGCGAAGCGAGCACGGCGTCAGTCTCATCAGTCATGGGTCTATATATGATGCGCGGACCGAACTGTATATATGTATCGTATCCGGGCACAAGGTCCCCGCAAAACCTGTCGTAATAGCCGACGAGAACGGTGCCCGCCATGGGCGCGCACTCGTTTTCGTATTTGTTCGAGGAATAATAGGGAAGGCCGTATGGTATCTCTGCCGAAACGGTCTCCTTATGGTCGTAATTTATCGTTTCGCTGTATGAAGTGGAAGTACCTATCCCGAGATACCTGTCCTCATCGGCAAAGGCCGATCTGGCAGCCGTGAACCCCGCTGCCGCCACACATACCGCCGCAAGGGCGAAGGCCGCCGTCCTGACCACAACTTTGTTTTGCATAAATTTTACCTCCGTTAGATTCTTCTGTCCATATGACGACGGACAGAGAGGGAATTTACGCAAAATCAAACGAATAAACCATTCATTTGAAACAATTTCTGATTTTTGAAAGCGACCTGTAATAGACTGAAGTCACCGAACTCAATGGACGGGCAAGAGCGCGGGCAATGTCTTTAAACGACAGGTCTTCGCATATATGCATAAGTATTATCTGCCGCTCGTCGTCATCCAGACCGCTCAGAAGCCGCGTAAAACTGTCGGAATTTTCCACCGCGGCTATCCCGCCGTCTTCAACGGCTATATCGCCGATATCTTCGTAAATTCTGCCCGATTTTCTGCGGTCTTTGGCGCAGTTGACGGCAACGGTATACAGCCATCCGAAGGGATTTTTTATGTGCGGCATCGACGGCGCGGCATTCCATATTTTGACGAGCACGTCGTCGACGGCCTCGTCAAGAAATTCTTTTTCGCCTGTCACAGTCTTTGCGGCAAGCACAATGAATTTGCCGAAAATGCCGTAGAATTCTTCAAACGCCCCCTTTTCTCCCTTGGCTATCTTTGAAATAAGGCTGTTAAATTTTTGCGCATGGCCCTCTTTGCCGTCTTTTTTCATTGTACGTAAACTCAGTCAAACAGATTATTTAAAAAGTTAAAAAAACACAAAAAAAATTATAACGATAACTTATTTTAGCGCATTTTTGCGCGATTTGCAACAGGGCGCACACAATAAATACAAAATTCGCGAAAATTTGCAAACTTTCGCCGGACGGCACATATTCCGCGGCCGTTTCGCCGATAACGCGGACGCCGTTACTTAAAATGCGCATGCCGTGAACGGCATGCGCATTTTCAAGGAGCGTTTACCTTTCGTTCCGACTCAAATAAGAATGAAAGGAAACAAGATGAACGGATAATTTAATTCCAACGCCTATTCTTTTCCGGCAGAGACGTTTTCGGCCGATTCCCTGTCCTTTTTAGGCTTGGGAAATGCGATGACGTGCGTTGCGTTGAGCACCCACATCGCAACCGAACCCAGCGCGACTGCGCCGAACACTACGGTGACTGCAATGAGCGTTGCCTGCCACCAGGGCGTTACGCTGCGGATGGTGGCGTCGGCGGATACGCCGTTCATGGCCGCGCTGTTGGCAACGGCATAGACTATATGTTCGCAGGCCTCGCGGAGCTTGGTCATCACATAGGGATCGTTCCTGTATGCGTTGAGCTGGTTCCTGCGGTTATGCGCGGCGGGGTTGCCTACGCCGTCGTATATATCCGTGCCGCCGGTGATCGTCGTGGGCGCGTACATATATCCCGTGCAGAGCACGTTGTTGTTGCAGTTATCCATATCGGTGGCAACAAAGCCGTCGAAGCCCCACTCGCCGCGGAGAACGTTGTTCATCAGCTCCGTGGAGGCGCCGCACCACTTTGTGCCCAGGCGGTTGAAACCGCTCATGGTGGCGTGGGCGTTGCCCCGGTCGGACGACATGATGCCGCGGAAGGCCTCGAGATAGATCTCGCGTATGGCCTGCTCGTTGGCCCACGTGCCGTTGCCTTCGCGGTGGGTCTCGGCGTCGTTGAGGGCAAAGTGCTTTTCATAGACTATTATACCCTTGGACTGGATGCCGATGCACTCGCTGGCGCCTATAGTGGAAGAAATGAAGGGATCTTCGGAGTAGTACTCGAAGTTGCGGCCGCCGTATGCGGTACGGTGGGTGTTGGCCGCGGGACCGTACATGCCGTTTTTGCCTGCGGCAAGGCCGTCCTCGCCCATCAGCTCGCCCACGCGCTGCACGAGATCCCGGTTCCATGTCGCCGCGCGCATGCAGGGTGCGGGATATGCCGTGCCCGAACCGCCGCCTCCGACGAAGGTCACGTTGAAGCCCGAAGGGCCGTTTTCGTCCTTGGTCTCGGGCTTGGATATCGAGTTCACGGCAGCCGTCTGATGCTGGCCGTTGAGTACGAGATTGGACATCTCGGTATAGGTCATCTGGTCGAAGAGGTCGTCCCAGGTATATTCGTGAACGGCGCCGTTTTCGTCCTCGAGCTGTACCGTTCCGTCGAGAGGCACGCCCACGAACATGGCGAGAGTCAGACCGTTATTTGCGCCCATGGTGGGCATAGCGTAGTCTGATGCGTCGGCCGCAGGCTCGTACCATGTGTTGGTAAGCTCTTCAAACATCTGGTCGGTCATGGAAAGCTGCACAGTGGTCGCCTTCATGGTCTCGAGGCTGGTCACGTCGAAGGTGCCCATCCAGTCGGAACGGGAGACGTATTCAACGCTGTTGTCGCCCCTGCCGCTGTACTTGTTGATATCGGCAAAGTCGAACTGGTTGGTTATCTCTGCGCCCGTCACGGAAGAGGTGCTGTATGTCTCGTCGTCGAACTCCTCCGTCCAGTGGAACACGCGGCCGCTGCCGCTGTAATTTACGGGGTCGGAGGCGGGAACTATCCTCTCCTCTATGGCGGTGAGCCCTTCAACGTTCTCCCTCTCCCCGATTATAGCGTTGAGCGCGTCGTGCGCGCCGTTGCCGAAGGTGAGGTAGTAGTCGCCCTCGTCCATGATATACGTCTTGGCGTTGTTGGAATCGTACGAGGTGAGCTGCGATTTATCTACGCTTATGGTCACTTCCTCCGATTCGCCGGGAGCGAGGAGGGCGGTCTTGTCGTAGCCGACAAGCTCTACCGACGATTTTTCGATGCCGTTCTCCCTGTCGTAATCGGTATAGGGAGCCTGGGCATAGAGTTCAACGACCTCTTTGCCCGCCCAGTCGCCGGTATTGGTGACGGTGACGGTTGCGGTGAGGGTGCCGTCGCTGTTGTCGGTCACAGTGAAGTCGCTGTATTCAAATGTGGTATAGGAAAGGCCGTGGCCGAAGGAATAGGCGACTACCTGAGAGTAGTCGTACACATCCTCGTTGCCGAACACATAGTCTTCATATCGGGTCTCGTGATAGCGGTAGCCGACGTAGATGCCCTCGCGGTATACCGTGTAATACTTCTGGTTGAGATGCGCCTGGGAATCCTGCGCGGCGGACTGAGAGGAATAGCTGTCCCAGTTGGAGTAAATGCTCTCGCCGTAGTTGTATATGGCGGGCTCCCGGAGATTATCGTACGCATAGGTATCGATTATCTTTGCCGAGGGGCTGAACTGCTCGTCGCCGTTGTAGCCGGTGAGCACCTGGCCGAGCGCGTCGAGGCCGCTCTGGCCGACGGGGCCCATCCAGAGGCAGGCGTCCACGCCGTAGTCGACGCCGCACACCTCGGGGCTGAGGAAATCGAGCTCCATGGCGTTGGGGGTGTTGAGCACTACGACGATATTTTCGATAGTGTGGTTGTCCTTGAGAGCCTTTAAACCCGCGAGCACGCTGCGCTCGTCGGCGTTGAGCTCGAGGAAGTTGCCGCCGGTGAGGCTGCCGTCAGCCTGCGAAAGTCCGTCGGCCGTATAGCGCTCGCCCTCGGGGGCAATGGGGTTGGTGCCGCCGGGAAGGTCGAAACCTTCGCCGCCGTTGCGCGAGAACACGACTATGGCGGTATCGGAGTTTATCATCTGCGAATACGTTGAATCGCTCTGAACGACGCTCCAGGGGCATTCGTTGATAGAGAACGGGTCGTCGCCGTGCATTGAGGGGATGCTCATGCTGTAGCTTGCGCCCGCGCCCGAATTATAAAAGTTCCACGAGGCCTGGTTTACTTCAAGGCCCGCGTTTGTGAGCGACGAGAGGTAGGTGTGCTCACCGCCGCTCGCCGTCGCGCCCGAACCCGAGCCGCTGGTCACGGGCTTGTCTACGCTCTGGCCGAACAGGCTGACGGAAGCGCCCTTTTCAAGCGGAAGGGCGCCGTCGTTCTTCAAGAGGGCTATGCCCTCCCTTGCGACTTCCTTTACTATCGCGTCGCCCGCGGCGGAGAGGGCCTCCTTATCCATGATCTCCTTGCCGTCGCTGCCTATCTGCGAAGAGCCGTCGCTGTTTTTAAGCGCAAATTCGCTTTCATAATATATTGGACCGGGTTCATCGCCGAGCACCACTTCAGAGGATACCGTGTTCAACGCCCAGTTTATCGTTGTGGCATACATACTGCAGACAACGTTTGCGACTATCATCACTACGGTAAGAAATGCAAACACTATCGTAAGAATCTTCCACAGTTTGTATTTTTTCATCAAAAAACCTCCTTGAGAGACCGATATGTCTGAGTTAAAATTTGATTAAAGAGAATTTTCAGCCTAACGGACTTTTTACTGCCCGTTAAGCTGAAACTTCTGCTTCAGAAATTATGTTGCAAATCAGGCAGCGGGAACTGCTGCGTCTACAGGGATCTGGGTATAGCCGCCCGAAAGCTCAACTATCATGCTGCCGTTGGTGCCGTCGCAGGTCATGTCGTACTCCTTGCCGTAAGCCGCAATGAAATCTTCGGCGGTTTCCCAGGTCTCGGTCTCAGCGCGCTCGTAGAGCGTGTATGATATGCCGGGCGCAACACCGCTTGCCTCATCGCCTTCAGGCCAGATGGAGGTATCGGCGGTGACCAAAGTCGCTCCCCTGTGGAAGGCCACAAGTTCCATTCTGTCGGGCACGTTGAGGTGAACTTCCGAAGTCTGAAGTTCCGCATCCTCGCTTGTCACGTCATACTCGCCGTAGGACTTTACAAAGCGGCCGTAAGTAAGGCCGAGGTCGGGACCTAAGTGCCAGCTCTGGCGGTAGGTGAGCTCGTATGTACCGTCTGAATAGAGCTCAAGCAGATACGATTCGCCTGCTCCGGTGTTCACGGTGCCGTCTTTATAGTAGACGCCGGTAATTGCGGCAGAGCCGCAGCCCGAGAATACCACTACCATAGCGGTCGTCAGTGCCACGATTGCGGCAACAATAAGGAATTTGAGTTTTTTCATAATATAGCCTCCTGTACTATATATTTTTGTCTTTCTTAAAAATTTTGGATTTTATATAGCTCCGGTTTGAATCCTGATTATCCTCACATTACAAAATTTACTGTCAGTCAAGCACTCCCACTTTGGTAAGGTATGCCGTCATATACTCGCCCTGGCCCAGATATTGGTTCAGGCCGAAATCGTGTCCCGCGCCCTCTACGATGTGCATTTCGCAGCTCGGGCTTGCGGGGGTAGTGCGCTCGTTATACGCATCCTGCGTGGGCGTCTGGTCCCTGTCTTCAGAGCCGTTCATTATGTACACATATTTATCGAACGACTTGATCTCTTCATAAGGATAGAGCTCCCACATATCCGCATAGAATATCTTGCCCACGGTGAGCGCACCGTTCTGAACAGTTTCGGGAATCTCGTCGATAGAGCTGTATTCGCTGTTATCCTTGTTTACGACGCCGCCAAACGCGGGTGCGTGCAGGATAAGGCCTGCGATCTGACTGCTGTGCCGCGCCGAAGTGAGCGCCGATACAAGGCCGCCGAAGCTGTGTCCGAACAGCACTACCTTGCTGCTGTCTACATACGGAAGGGCGGATATCGCGTTTATTACGCTTTCAAGGTCGGATATCTCGGTTTCGACCGACATCTCGGTTATCTCGCCCTCGCTCTTCGACATCTTGCCGCCGCCGCAGAAATCGAACGTGTACACGACCATTCCGCTGTTGAGCGCATATTGCACCATGCCGTTTGAAGCGTCCATAGAAACGCTGTTGTATCCATGCGACATTATCAGCAGAGGGTATTTTTCAGATTCGTCGAAGATATCGTCCTTTGTGAATATCCTGCCGTAAATGCTGTTTCCGTTTTCTTCATTTTCCACGCGGCGCACTATGCTTGTGTAGCCGCCGTTATAGGTCTGCTTCCACCCGTCGGACTCGGCGGCGGGAAATTTCTTTCCGCCATCGCCCGAAGGGGCGGGTTCTTCATCGGCGCACGCTGACATCGTTATCAACATTGCGAACGCAAGAAGGAGGGCAAACACAACGGCAACAAACTTTTTGAGCACCGCGGAATTAAATTGTTTTACCATAAAAATTTCCTTTCCAAAAAAATTGCTTGCTGCAATTTTACGAGATTATCCCGATCGATTGGAGATAATCGTTTACAAACGGCATTACATACAGATAGTTTGCGTCCGAGAAATTGTGCGGCGCGCCGTCTACTTCGACGAACGTGCACTGTCCCGCGCCCTCGTCGTAAACCTTGTCGGTCTCCATCTGCAAATCTATCGAAACGGCCTCGTCCATGTTGCCCTGAAGAAGTATAACGTCCTTATCGAAGTCGTTTATATAGTCCAGGGGATCGCCCAGCGCAAAGAAATCGGCATAGTACTTCTTGCCGTAAGTGAACTTGCTCGCCGGGTCGGTATAGGTATAGTCGTCGGGCAGAGCGTCGACAGAGGCCTGGTCGGGCCACTGTTCGTGAAAACTCTTATAGGCGGTTATCGCGGGGAAATAGAGCACGAGGCCGGCAAATTCGTCGGGGCGGCGCGCCGCCTCGGTGGCAACGACCAGCCCGCCGTAGCTCTTGCCGGTGAGCACTATCTTATCTGTATCCACATAGGGTAGCGACTGCACATAGTCGACAACGTACTCCAGATCGAGTATCTCCGACTCGACGGACATATCCGTCGTATCGCCGTCGCTCTGCACAAGGTTTCCGCCGCCGCAGAAATCAAACGTGTAGCAAAGCATCCCCTCGGCTATGTAATTTTGCACGATGCGCGAAGTTCCGTCTTCCGACAGGGCGTTGAAGCCGTGGCAGACTATCGCGATCGGATATTTTTTGGTCTCGTCAAAGTCGGCCGGTTTAAATATTCTGCCGTAGATCTCAAAACCGGTATCTTCGTTTTTTATCCAGTGCACCGTTCCGGTGAAGTCATACTGCACCGTACCGTCGGCAGTGGTAAATTCGCCCTTGTGCTCGGTAGTATAGCCTTCGCGGTACTGAAGCGGCCTTATGGGCCCGCCGTTGCCGCCGCCGGTCTCTTTCTTATTGTCGGCGCACGCAGTCAGCGAAAACGCCGTACACACAAGCAATGCAAAAGCTGACACAGCCGCAAAAAATCTGAGCAGGCAGACGTTTGCGCGCCCGAAATGGCTCATTTACTTACCTCCTTTATCAGATTTTTTGCAACATTACTTCTGGAAGAACACCAACATGCAGTTATACAGGTCGGTTATCCAGGTCGCGTAGTTGTGCGCGGTGTTGTTTGTAACGCAGAACTCGCAGTTGTCGCCGTTTTTTATGTCGCTGCCCGACCGGAAGCCGTTTACTCCGTTTTTATACTTCAGATAAACTTCCAGGTGGCTTTCGGGGCCCTCCGACGTGCCAACGCCCACAAACCAGTAGTTTATGTCGTAATCTTTGAACGCGCCGTTGTTCTTCTGCTCGATTATCTCGTCGGCGTCGGCAGACGACGCGCCCGAGAAGCAGCCTATGTAAGAGATATAGTCGATGCAATGTTTCCAAACAGAAGCAAAACTCGTCATGCCGCCCATCGAAAGGCCCGCATAGCCCTGGTGGTCGCGGTTTGCAATCAGCTCCGCCTCCACCTCTTCGTCGGTCATGTCGTCTGTTATCTCGGCATAGGTGTTATAGTGCGTTGCCACATAGGGCATAAGGTCGTACTTGAGTTCCTTCCAGAAGGTCTGGGTTATCGTCATGTCGCTTCTGTCGACGGCGAACTGCTCGCCGTAGACATCCTCGGCGGGGGAATAGAATGTGGGGGTCACGATTATCGTCTTTGCCGCCCTGCCGTCCTCCATCAGATGGTCCAAAACGTTCTCTGTGCCGTAGCCGGAGGTATAGGCCGTGCTCCCGGGATAGAACTGCGAGCCCTCCTCCTCTTTGCCCTGCGCGAACCAGTAATCTTCGTTAAGGCCGTTGCCGTGGAGCAGATATAAAACGTTATACTTGGTCTCCGTGTCGTCGGGGTCGTAGCCGTAAGGCAGGTATATGTTGGCTTTTTTGGTTATCCGCAGTTCCTGCCCCTCCTCCAGGAGGTCGGCGTGCACTTCCTCGGCATAGTATGAGCGGGTTTCGTAATTAAAGCTCGTCACCGTACCCTGCCGGGCCGCCTCAGTGGTGAGTATCTCGGTGCCGCCGAGCTTGTCCTGCGTGAATATCGTAGTTTCGTCGCACATCGTGCATTTGCCGTCTACGAAGTTGTGCGGCTCGTATGTGCCGGGCCGTCCGTCAACTTCCAACGTTACAGGGTCGTGCGTCGTGACAGGCGATTCCGGCTCGCCGGTTATTTCCCCTCCGCTGCAGGCGGCAAGGCAGAAAACTGCCGTTGCCGTCGCTGCAGCACAGGAGAGCACAAGTATGAGCCTGATTAGTGATCTCATTAATGTCCCCCTTCAACAAATTAATTGCCAAATCGCTTATTTGAATTTCTATTTGCTGCAGATATTTTCCTTACCGTCCGCCCCTGCATCCGTACCCGCAGCGGCGGCACAGGCCGCCGCGCATACGGAACCATGAGATTAGGAGGAAAACATTCAATTTGTAATCTGAAGTCAGCGAATTACATCGTTTGGCGTACCGTCAGGCCTTGAAAAAAACCTGCATACAGTTGTATAGCGAAGTTATCCACGAGGGATAGTTGTGTCCCGTTTTGTTGCAGACCATATACTGGCAGTTATCGCCCGCGGAAAGATCGGAGCCCGACTGAAGGCCTTCGACAGCACCGAGCATGGCGCGGTAATCGCCGAACGGGTCGCCGGGGTAGACCATATTAGTTTCGGAAGTGCCCAGGCTCACGTACCAGTAATTTATGTCGTAATCGGCAAACTCGGTGTTCTTGGTCTCTGCGAGGGCTTCGGCCTGTTCAACACTGACGCCGCCCGAGAACGAGCCGATGTATGAGAATACGTCTATGCATTCCGCCCAGATCGAGGTGAAGGAGATCATGGAGCCGAGCGAAAGGCCCGCATAGGCCTGATGGTCGCGCGCCGCAACGAGCGCTGCCGTCATCTCCTCGTCGGTCATCTCTTCGTTCACTTCGGCGTATGTGTTATAGTTGAGCGCCATGTAAGGCAGGAGATCGCCCTTGAGCTCTTCGGCAAAGTTTGAAGTATCGGCTTCGTTGCCCGTATTCGCGGTGGTACCGTCCTCGCCGGGCATATAGAACGTGGGGGTGACCACTATGGTTTTTTCCGCCGTGCCGTCCTTCATCATGGTGTCCAAAAGGTTGGCTGTGCCGTTGCCGCCCGAGAGGTATATGCTCTGCTGCGATTCGTCGGCATAGCTGCCCTTTGCGAACCAATAACCCTCGTTCAGGCCGCTGCCGTGTACGAGCACCAAAAGGTTGTATTTCGTGGAAGTATCGGCCGCGTCGTAGCCGTAGGGAAGATATACCCACGCCGTCTTGGTGACGATGCCGTTTTCGTCGGCGTATTCATAGTCGGGATAGGCAGAAGTAGTATACTTTATCTCCTCAACCGTACCCTGCCGGTCGCACTCCTTGGTGACGATATCGTCCTGGGCGACGGAATCCTGCGTGAAGATAGTAGTTTCGTCGCACATCGTGCATTTGCCGTCTACGAAGTTGTGCGGCTCGTACGTGCCGGGTTGGCCGGTAACTTCAAGCGTTACGGGGTCATGCGTCTTTTTTGCTGCGGGAGGGTCCTCCTCGTTGTTGCTGCAGGCCGCAAACGTTGCCGCAAGCACGCCCGCGCAGCCGAGAACCACGGCCGCTTTAACGATGTTCCTTAATTTCATAATTTTGCTCCTCGATATCCGCCTTACGCATCAGAATTCTTGCGGATGAACTTTTCGCGAGGCAGTATAACACAATTTTTTGTCGTACCCGAAAAACAGAATAAATTGTCAAAATTTAGCATAAACTGCAATTACATATCATTTTTATT
>DVHB01000064.1 GCA_018712405.1 Candidatus Coproplasma stercoripullorum | reverse complement strand
AATCCCGTCCGCGCGGACGGGATTTATTCTCTGTTCCAAACCGGATGATTACTTACGGTTTGTTTACTTGAAAAGATTTTTTATCATAGTGCCCACGTATAACACGGGCACCACGTCTATCTTGTCCACGTATTTTGTCATCGACTTCATGTTTTTCGCGGGCACGAGCACCTTTTTAAAACCCATTTTAACGCACTCTGCCACTCGTTTTTCGGCATATGAAACTGCGCGCACCTCGCCCGTTAAGCCCACTTCGCCGAACGCCGCCGTGAATTTATCTATCGGTTTGTCGAAGTAGGAGGAGGCGAGCGCCGCGCATACCGCAAGGTCGGACGACGGCTCGTTCAAACGTATGCCGCCCATGACGTTCACATACACGTCAAAGCCGCCCAGATTTACGCCGCAACGCTTTTCGAGTACGGCAAGAAGGAGTACCAGTTTATTATAATCCACGCCGAGCGGCATTCTGCGGGGCTGGCCGAAGGACGTTTTTGAGATAAGGGTCTGCACTTCGACGTTCATGCAGCGGTTGCCCGTGCGCGCGGGCGTCACCACCGCGCCGGCTTCCTCGCCGCGGCTCTCGGAGAGGAATATGCCCGAATAGTCGGTCACGGGGATTATGCCGTGGTCGGTCATCTCAAATACGCCTACCTCGGATACGTTGCCGAACCTGTTTTTTACCGAGCGCAGTATACGGTAGTTCTCCTGGTTCTCGCCTTCAAAGTAGAGCACGGTGTCCATTATGTGCTCCAGCACCTTGGGGCCTGCCAGCGCGCCCTCCTTTGTAACATGGCCTATTATAAAAAAGGTTATGCCGCGTCCCTTGGCTATCCTCATTATGCGCGAGGCACACTCGCGTACCTGTCCCACCGAGCCCGAAGAGGATGAGAGGTCGTCGGTATATACCGCCTGAATGGAGTCGATTATGCAGAACTCCACGCCGTCGAGCTCGCTCTCCAGCCCGTCTATGCAGGTTTCGTTTATCAGCAGCAGGTTGTCGGAGGAAAGATTGAGCCTCTCGGCGCGCATCTTCACCTGTGAGCAACTCTCCTCTGCAGAGAAGTAGAGCACTTTGTGATTTTGCGAGAGGTGCGCGGCTATCTGCGTTAAGAGTGTGGATTTGCCTATGCCGGGGTCGCCGCCCAAAAGTATTAGCGAACCCTTGACTATTCCGCCGCCTACCACGTTGTCGAATTCCGATATGCCCGAGGGCGTACGCTCATACGTGGTGAACTCCACCTGCGACAGGGGTTTTGCGCTGGGAGAGCCGACGGCCTTCTTTGCAGATTTTGCCGCGGGTGCGGGAGGGGAGACTATCTCCTCGGCCATGGTATTGAATTTTCCGCACGACGGGCATCTGCCCAGCCAGCGCGGGCTCGTCGCCCCGCACTCGGAACAGACGAAAACTGTATTTGTTTTAGCCATTTATATGTACCGATTAAAACAATTGCCCCGCCAACGGGGCAATTAAAAATTAAATTTATACCATATTACAACGTTACAATGTAATTAACGGGCTTGCAGATGCGGGCAAGACAAGGAGAACGCGGATTTGACCGCAGGGAGCTTACTTAAACGTAAGTGACCAAGGCAAAACGCAAGTTCGACACAGTATTGAGAAGCATATACAAGCACGGGCGGAGATGTTAAATTTTGCGCATAAGTACTGAGGCATACGCCACAATTCCAAGCCCCTCGCCCACAAAGCCGAGCCGTTCGCTCGTGCCCGCCGCAATGGCAACGCGGTCTGCGGGCAGTCCGCAGAGGGCGGCAAGCGAGGCCGCCATTTCGTCGATGTACGGTGCAAGTTTGGGCTTTTCGGCCTGTACCGTAACGGAGATGTTCACGGGGGCAAAGCCCGTTTCTTTGGCCATTGCTGTTACCTGCTTTAAAAGTTTGCCGCTGTCGGCGCCTTTATACCGCTTGTCGGTATCGGGGAAGTAGTGCCCGATATCCTTTAAGCCGCAGGCGGAGAGTATGGCGTCCATGACTGCGTGCAGCACCACGTCGCCGTCGCTGTGCGCGACGAGGGAAGAGTCGCACTCGATGCGCACGCCCGCAAGCGTCACGAAGTTGTCCAGCCCTCCGAAAGCGTGAGTGTCAGCGCCTATGCCTATGCGGCAGCCGTCGGCGGGGACCACTTTGGGCGCGTCCCGAGTGAAGTCCTCGCGGTAGGTGAGTTTGGTGTTGTGTCTGTCGCCCTCGAAGATGTGCGGCAGGCCTATATAATTTGCATAAACCGAACTGTCGTCCGTGTAAGGTATGCCGTCATCGGCGGCTATTTCATATGCTTTTTTTATATCCGCCGACAAGAATCCCTGCGGCGTCTGTACAGCATACACGGTATCGCGTTTGGGCACGTCGGTTATAACGCCGTAGTATACCGATGCCATCGTGTCTGTAACGGGGGTGGCGCATACGGCGCTTCCGTATTCCTTTGTAGTCTGTATACAGTCGCAGATTATCTTTTTGGTCACAAAGGGCCGCGCGCCGTCGTGAATGATGATTATATCGCCCGAAACTTTCTCGAGCGCCTTTTTAACGCCGGCAAAGCGCGTTTTCCCTCCGAGTATCGTTTCGTAGCCGAGGGGCGCGCACATGGCCTTTATCTCCTTGTAGTCTGCGGCGGAGGAGGTGACTATCACCTCGTCTACTTCGGATATGTCGAACGCTTTTAAGGTGTGATACAGTGCCGGCGCGCCGTACAGCGTTGCCAAGAGCTTATTTTTGCCGAAACCCGCGCGCTCGCCCGTGCCGGCCGCACATATTATTGCGCTTACTTTCATAACTGATTCCTTTGCCCGGTTTAAGATATAACTTCGTAGAGGTCGCCCGCATTGTCTTTTTTGACAACTTCTCTCACCTCTTTCACCAGGAACTTCAGCGTGCCGCTCGAATATAAAATTTCCACGACGTCGCCGGCTTTTACTTCGTGAGAGGGTTTTGCCTCTTTGCCGTTAATAACTACTTTACCCGCCGAACATGCCTCCTGTGCGACGGTGCGCCTCTTCAAGATGCGCGAAACTTTTAAAAATTTATCGATACGCATAAAAAATACCATATTCACAAATTTTTCGCGCTGGTGCCGCACGAAAAATTTCATGAGTTAGGGGAGCCAGCTCCCCCTTGCCCCGATATCAGGGGGCTCTCATATTATATAATCGGGGCAATTCCCCCTTTGGTGAGCCTGCTGAACGCAGCAAATAGGGTCTTTCTGCGCAAGGAAACCTTGCTTGA
>DVHB01000063.1 GCA_018712405.1 Candidatus Coproplasma stercoripullorum | reverse complement strand
CGAAAATGAAGAACCACCCGCTTAGCGGGTGGGTTTCTTTTTGATGCATGATCGCGGCATTTCGTTTCCGGCTGCGGCAGGGCGGCGAAGTTAATAAAACTATTCAGATTTTTAACAATATGTGGTACGATTTACCAAAAAACGCGCGGCATTTGATGTTTTTTCGCGCAAGACTATTTACAAATCGATAAAAAGGTGTTAAAATTAGACTATGCATAAATAATGCGTCATTGTAACATCTGCGCGCCGATGCAGGGCTTTGTGCGCGGATTGGCCGATACATGTATGCGTTTTATAAAAAAATTTACTGACAAAAACGGAATTTTTCCGTTGATATATATTCTTCATACCCGGGCGCAGGCGCGGAAAACCTGCGCGGCGCTCACCAGGCGGAGGCTTAATGCGCCTCTGTCCGACATTTCCAAATTTTTATAGGGGGATCTATGCAAAATAAACAGTTCAAAAGGTATGCGGCCGTAGTGCTGTTCGCCATAGTTGCGACGGCATGCGTTATTGTCGCATTCATCTTTTCGCAACTGCGCGCCTACCCTATTCGCGCCGATACTGCGGGGAATGTCTTAGCTTCGTTCGCGGAGGAGTCTGCGGGCGAAGCGAAAGAACATTACTCTATATCGGATTACAGCGAAAAGGAGAGCGGGCAGTCCGGTGCGGCCGTGCTTGCCGCCGCGGAATACGCCGAGGAGATGTTTGTCTATTCTCCGCCCGAAGACCTCGTCTACGACGGAACGGCAAAACAGGCGAGCGTTGAAGCGGCTGGCGAATACAGCGGCTATGACGTAAGCGTGTTCTATTCCAGCAGACCGTGGGGTTATATTCCCGTCGAACCTGTAGACGCGGGCACCTACTATGTGTTTGCGTCGGCAACCGACGGCGAACACTCCACGGAAATGGTCTTCGTCGGAGATTTTACCATCGAAAAGCGCGTCATAACTCCCGTCGTTTATATGGACGGGGAGGCCGTATCTTCGGTAGTTTATAACGGCGAAGCGCACACCGTCACTCTCTCGGCGGATACGGGAATAGACGGCGAAAGCGTGACTCTCGGCATAAGATACCGCGGCGAAACGTTAGAGGAGCTGGAACTCACCGATGCGGGCGGATTCCATCTCGGCGTGAGACTGATATCGGTCGAAGGCGGTTCGCGCGGCAACTATAGGCTTGCCGGAGATGTCGTTCACTTCAGCATAGAACGCGCCGTCTTGCCGATACCCGTAATTGAGGGCAGTTTTAACGATGACGGCGAAGAACACACGGTCATACCCGAAGGGTTCGACAGCTCTCTGATGAGCATACAGAACAATACATACAGTTCGGAAGGCAGATATTTGGTCACTGTGTCGATCAACGACATATACAACTATGTCTGGGAAGACGGCACGGTCACCGACAAGCGCATTTCATTCAATGTAACGTTGAAGATGCCTGTGGTGCGGATACCGGATATGCTTGACTTAACATGGCTGATAGTTGTGCTCAGCGTAGTGATCGTGGCGGAGGCGGTCGGGATTGTCCCTCTCAACAAGCGCCGCAAACGCAACGCCGGGCAGGATAATGAAGGCGCGGACAATTCTGTGAACGGCACGTCTGTCATGGCGATTGCGCCGCTCGCCCTGCTCGCTGCGAATTTGCCTTCAGGGCAGCTCGGCGCGCTCATAGGTCTCGGCGTGGCAGCCGTCGGCCTTGCGGCGGCGGACGTGGTGCTCGGCGTAAAGGGCAACAAAAAGAAGGCTAAGCAGGCCGCCGAAGAGGCGGCGGCAGCCGAGGTACAGCCCGAACCTGAACCTCAGCCCGAGCCTTCATACGAGCCGGAGCCCGAACCTCAGCCCGAGCCTGTATGCGAGCCGGAGCCTGAGCCTCAGCCCGAGCCTGTATACGAACCGGAGCCTGAACCTCAGCCCGAGCCTTCATATGAGCCGGAGCCTGAACCTCAGCCCGAGCCTTCATATGAACCGGAGCCCGAACTTGTGTATGATTCCGGCACGGAATCTCAAAGCGCTGAACCTGCATACGACCGCGGCCCCGACCCCGAGCTTGTGTACGACTCCGACGCCGTAAGACAGCCCGAGCCCGAACCGGAGCCCGAGGATGACCGCGAATACGCTACAAAGGTTCTATACGAAACCAAGCCCGACTTTGTGGTTGCGCCCGCGCCCGTGTTTGTGCCCGTAAAGGAGCCCGAACCGGAGCCCGAGGCAAAGGCTGCGCCCGAGGTGCTTCCCGTCATACTTCCCGATTCCGACGGAATGTACACGGTGCGCTATCTGTACAGCTTCCTGGCTAAGCTCATACAGTCCTCGCCCGAAGTTCAGCAGCGCTACTGCAATATAATCGACCTTGTAGATTCGTACGAAGGCGTGAAGGCCGTAATGAGCTGGAAGCACGTGCGCATATACAGCGGCAGGAAGATACTGTCATACATGGTGTTCAAGGGCAAAAAGCTGTGCATAACTTTCGCCCTCGATCCCGCCGAATTTGCCGATACAAAGTACCGCGGCATAGACGTGTCCGGCGTAAAGCGCTATGCAAAGACGCCCATGATGCTCAAACTCACGTCCGACAGGCGCGGCAGATACTCCGAATATCTCCTTTCGCTCCTTCTGGACCGCGAAGGATTCGAACACGGCGAAGTAAATCACACGCAGATATATCTTCCCTACGAAACGCGCGAGCAGCTCATACGCCGCGGCCTCGTAAAGATGGTTGCGCCCGGCTCAGGCCAGGGCGAGAAGGAGCGTATCGACCGCGACACCTTCCTGAGGGAGATGCAGGCCATGCGCGAAACGGCGGAAGAGGTGATGTCTCTTGCCGACGAGAGCGGCATGGTAATCACCCGCTACAACTACAGTTTCAAGGCCAAGCTCATCCAGTCTGCGCCCGAGGTGCAGAGGCGCTACGGAGCGCTCGTCGACTTCATGCGCTCATACAAAAAGGTCAAGGCGGCCGAAAGCTGGAAGCAGGTGCGCGTATATTCGGGCAGAACATTGTATGCGTTGTTCACTTTCCGCGGCAAAAAGCTGTGCGTAAGTTTTGCGCTCGACCCCGAAGAGTTCGCGGGAACAAAGTACCGCGGCACGGATATGTCGAGGGTCAAAAAGTACAGCCGCACGCCGATGATGCTCAAGCTCACTTCCGAGCGCAGAGCGCGCTATGCCGAATATCTGTTCACCCTCCTGATGGAGAGGGCGGGCGTTCCCCTCGGCAAGCAGCCGGCGGAACCCACGCAGTGCGAATTTGAATTTGTGCCGCGCGAGCAGCTCATTCAGGAAAAGCAGATAAAGATGATAAGCGTGGGCGTTAAGGGCGGCGCCGGCGAGGCCGAAAAGGTCGACGTTGCGACTGCCATACGCGAGCGCATAGCTATGCACAGGGCGGAGGCGGCCGAGCGGGCCGCGCGCGAAAAGGCCGAAAAGGAGGCCGCCGAAAAGGCGGCGGGAGAGGCCGCAGCCGCGCAGGACGGAGATAAGGCGCCCGGTGCTGCCGAAGCGCAGCAGGGCGTTCCCGAGGCGGACCCCGCAAAGGCGTGATTTGTCTGCACGCATGAAAGCTGCTTGCAGGACCCGTTGTAAAACGATATAGCGGATGCATAAAAATTTATGTGCATCAGAACGGTAAAAATTAAAAAGCTGCGCTTTCAGCGCAGTCCTTCTGCGGCGCCGACGCCCGTCGGCGCCGCAGTTTTTTAAGTTAAAGCCAAAGAGGAAACGTGAGCAGACGGTGCGATTGCCGCCATAAAAAGTCTAATATACCCAAATTGCTATTGCATTTTTCACTTCACTGTGCTAAAATATTTGTGTAATGTGTGAAAGTCGGGTGAAAACCTCTTGTTGCGCTTACAAATCAAATTTATACGGAGGTTTTTATGTCTGATCAGACACAGCAGACCGAGGTCGAACAGCCTGTTGCGGCCGAAGAACAGTCTGCGGCTGCGGAGCAGCCTTCCGCGCCCGTGCAGCCGCAGAAGAACGGCTTCTGGGACAAGGTAGACAGGTGGTTCGGCATCACGAAGAGCGGTTCAAATTACCGCACGGAGATCGTAGCCGGCCTCACCACATTCATGGCCATGGTTTACATCCTCATGGTAAACGCCGGATTTTTCCAGGGCGTCATAGGCAGCGGCGGCGACGAAGGTTACGGTGCGGCCTACATAGCCACGGCAATGGGCGCAATAGTGGGCACCATGCTCATGGCGTTTATGGCAAAGATGCCGCTCGCGCAGGCTTCGGGTATGGGCATAAACGCGTTTATAGCGTTCACCCTTCTGGATGTATCCACCGGCCTCACCTACGCCAATACGATGGTATTCGTTCTTCTTGACGGCGTGATATTCCTGCTTCTCACCGTCACGGGTCTGCGCAAAAAGATTTTTGAAGCCATCCCCGCGGGAGTTCGCCACGCCATTCCCGTCGGCATAGGCCTGTTCATCGCCTTCATCGGCATGCAGCAGGCGGGAATAATAGTTGATAACAGCAGCACGCTTACGGGCTTCATATCCTTCAACGTGCTCGGTTCGGGCGCGTTCATGACTTATGAAGCCGGCACCGTCGGCGGCATGATGCCCGCTATAGTCGCGATTGCAGGCGTGATAGCCATTGCCGTGCTCTCCAAAAAGAACGTAAAGGGCGCGGTATTGTGGGGTCTTCTCGGCTCTGCGGTGCTCTATTATGTGCTCGCCGGCATAGCTTACGCGGCAAATGTCGCGGCGGCAGAGGCAATGTTTATTGATATAGATATCGCCGACCCCTTCGACGCTTTCGTTTCCTGGGGCAACAACTCCGTGGGCGCGGTATTCTATGAGGGCTTTGATTTCTCGCACTATCTCGGAACCGATGGCAACTCAGTCGGCTCGCTCGTGGTCGTGCTCATAACTTCGGCCATTTCGCTGTGCATGATAGATATGTTCGATACCATAGGCACGCTGTACGGCGCCTGCTCCAAGGGCAACCTGCTCGATGAAAACGGCACGCCCATACGCATGGAAAAGATGATGCTTGCCGACGCGATCGCAACCTGCACGGGCGCTATTGCCGGCACTTCCACCGTCACCACGTTCGTAGAATCCTCTTCCGGCGTTGTGGCGGGCGGCAGGACGGGCTTCACCTCGCTCATAACCGGCCTCTGCTTTATCGTGGCGATGTTCCTCTCTCCCATCGCCCAGCTCATTCCCCGCTGCGCAACGGCAACGGCTCTCATCTGGGTGGGCGTTCTGATGATGAGCTCGGTGACCAGGATCGACTGGAACGACGCCGCCGATTCTATCGTCGCGTTCATGACGTTCATGGTAATGCTCCTTGGCTATTCGATATCCAAGGGCATAGGCATGGGCATAATCACATTTATAATCGTAAGATTGTGCACGGGCAAAGTGAAGGAGATATCTGTTGCCACTTGGGTCATCGGCATAATCTTCCTTGCAACTTTCCTCATAAGTTCGGTATAACGGGCAGATTCTGATTGTATTAATATTATCCGGATTGCGGCGCGCAGAAAGTTTCTGCGCGCCGCAGTTTTCTTATTATTATAATTAAACACATTTTTTGTCGCAGATGTTGTAAATATTGCGCCGGTGTGGTATAATTGTGTATGAAAAAATGCGCCGCAAGGCGCCAAAAGGAGTAATAATTTTATGAAGATGGAAGATTTCAGGCTCGACGGCAAGGTGGCGCTTGTCACGGGCGGCACTTACGGAATAGGCTACGCGATTGCCAAGGGCCTTGCGGCAGCCGGCGCAGTCATCACTTTCTGCGACTTAAAGCAGGAGCTTGTGGACAAGGGCCTTGCGGCGTATGAGGCCGACGGCATAAAAGCCTACGGCTATGTGTGCAACGTATGCGACGAGCCGGCCGTTCAGGAGATGGTGAAGAAGATAGAGGAAGAGGTGGGAGTGATCGATATTCTCGTGAACAATGCGGGCATAATCAAGCGTATTCCCATGCTCGAGATGAGCGCCGCCGATTTCAGACAGGTCATCGACGTCGATCTCAACGCGCCCTTCATCGTTGCAAAGGCCGTGCTCCCCTCTATGATCAAAAAAGGTCACGGCAAGATAATCAACATCTGCTCCATGATGAGCGAACTCGGCCGTGAAACCGTGTCGGCATATGCGGCTGCGAAGGGCGGCCTCAAGATGCTCACCCGCAACATCTGCTCGGAGTACGGCGGCTATAACATCCAGTGCAACGCCATAGGCCCCGGTTATATAGCAACTCCTCAGACGGCGCCTCTGCGCGAGCGCCAGCCCGACGGTTCCCGTCACCCGTTTGATTCGTTCATCTGCGCCAAGACGCCCGCAGGCCGCTGGCTCGAAGCGGACGAGCTCGCGGGTCCCGCCGTGTTCCTCGCCTCCGACGCCTCCAACGCCGTTAACGGGCATATACTCTATGTCGACGGCGGTATACTCGCATATATAGGCAAACAGCCGCAGTAAATGGTTCACGCAAATCTTTTTGCTGAAGCAAAAATCTTTGCCGTG
>DVHB01000062.1 GCA_018712405.1 Candidatus Coproplasma stercoripullorum | reverse complement strand
ATTTGAATAATATAAGAGCGGCAGGCAGCGCAAATTTGCGCTGCCTGCCGCTCTTATATTATTCAAATAAACTGATTTTATTAAATCAATCGTCGTCCTTTATTTTTATAACGTCGTCATCCTCGCCAAGGAAGTCAGGTAACTCATATCCGTCCTCTATGACGAGCTGCTTATCAGCATCCTCTTCCTTTTTGCGTTTATTGTTCTTCTTGCCATCCGTTTCCTTTTCAGGGTCATACTCATCCTTTTTATAGAGATAATTTCCGTCCTCCTCATCCTCATCGCCGAAGGCCTTATTATTGAGTTCGGCTATCTGCGCCATAAGTTCGTCGTAGTCGGGAAGCTCATCTATCGAATTTAGTTTAAAGCGCTTTAAAAAGTTATCCGTAGTGGCATAAAGAATCGGCTTGCCGACAGTATCTTTTCTGCCGCAGGGATAGATCATGCCTAGATCCAGAAGCGTCTGAATGGCATAATCTGCACTTACCTGCCTGATATCCTCTAACTCAGATTTAGTTATGGGCTGTTTATAGGCAATTATGGCTGCGCATTCAAGTATAGTGCGCGTAAACTCTTTTTCCTTTATTGGAGTTATAACGGCCTGTACCTGCTCTTTATACTGCGGGTTGGAGGCAAATTGAAGCTTACCGTTGAATGCCAGTATCTGTATGCCGCATTCGCCTGTATAGATCTGCTTGAGCTCGTCGATGCAGGCGTTCACATCCTTTAACGAGCAACCGAGTTTTTCGACTATGTATTTTACGGGAACAGGTTCCCCTGAGGCAAAAACTATCGCCTCAATTATATTCGTCAAAGGTTTCACTTGAATCGTCCTTTAAATCCCAGTCGGGATTGAGTTTTATGTCTATTTCTCCGAAAGTTGACGTCTGTTCGACCATTATATACTGATGCTTAAGCATTTCCAGCATGGCCTGAAAAGTAGTGATTATCTCGTTTTTGGAATAGTTTGAAAACAGCTCTTCAAATTTAATTGTTCCGCGGCTAACAAGCGTATCCCTGATAAAATTTACCTTTTCCTCTACCGTAAAACTGTCTTTTGGAATTTCGCGTATGTTCTCTTTCTCATGCGCAAGGCTTTCATTTTTAAGCATGAGCTTCGCAAAAGCCTCTAAAAGCGCGCTTACGGTAAAATCTTTATAGACCACCTTAACCTTGCTGAATTCCCTGTCCATCTCTTTGTAGTAGTAGCCCACGGTTTCAAGCTCTTTGAGCTTTGGAGTTTCCTCCTTTATAAGCTCATATTCGCGTTGTTTCAACTGTTCGATAAATGCCTGTTGTTCGGCGATCAGATCAGTGTCCTCTTCCGGCATATCGACAGGAGGAAGCATGCTCTTTGATTTGATGTATATAATCTGCGCCGCTATCTGAAGATATTCGCTTTCCTTGTCGACATCGCGCGAAGGCTGCGTCTTCATATATTCGATGTAGCTTAAAAACTGCTCCGTTACCTGCGAAACAAACACGTCCTCTATATTGATTTTAGCCGTGTTTATCAGGTGCAATAAAAGATCGAGCGGTCCCTCGAAGTCGTCAAGGACTGTCGTATAGTCCACGTCAGACTCAAAGTCGCCATATTTCATTGCATTTTCGGCAATCTCGACCTCACTTTTACTCTCCGCTACATCGCGATCATCTGCAGCAATTGCAGTATTTTTAGTTGTCAACACGTCTTCGCTCATAAGAACAGCCCCCAGAACGCGCTTATAGGCCAGCCGATATACCGCACGGCAAACTGCAGAACATATCCGAGCACGTCAAATGAATAGAAGATAGGCAAAAGCCTTCCGGCAATGTCACATATAAAGCTCTCGGCAACAAGCACAAGCAGAATTATCTGACCATATTTTCCGAGGAATTGGCGCACCTTATTCCACGGCTTTGTGAGAGCCTCCAGCACTCTGAATCCGTCGAGCGGATAGAGAGGCAACAGGTTGAATACGGCTATGCTCAAATTGTAGCTGTATATGAGACGAAGAAGAGTCGTTAAAAATTCGGTGCCGAGGTTGCCCGAAAGACGCGTTGCACACAGAAGATACAGAGGATAGACTATAAACGCCATCAGATAGTTGGCAACTACGCCTGCGATTGCCGTAGTGAACAGTCCAAGTTTATAGTGCTTGAAGTTCGCTGAATTGATAGGCACGGGCCTTGCCCAACCGAATCCGACAAGAGCACACATGACGAAGCCTATCGGATCGAAGTGCTTTATGGGATTCAGGGTGATTCTGCCATTGAGTTTGGGGGTCGGATCGCCGTTGGCGTATGCCACCGCGGCGTGCGCGAATTCGTGCGGGACAAGCACAAATATTATCGCCAGAACGGACGCCGCATAATATAATAAAATATCAACCATTGTTTTTTTACTGCTTCAGATAATCAGGGACAACGTCATTTCTTACGAGGTCGTCGTATGTCTGCGGCTTTACGATATATTCTGCCTTTCCGCCATGCACAAGTATTGCGGGGGGGATAAAATTGCGGTTATAGTTGCTCGCCATGGAATAATTGTAAGCTCCCGTGGAGAGCACTGCGGCGATATCTCCCCTTCTAGCTTCCGGAAGGGGCACATCGACGGCGATAAGGTCGCCGCTCTCGCAGCACTTGCCGGCTATCGTCACTTTTTCAGTGCAGGCCTCGTTTGCCCGGTTTGCAAGCAATACGGTATACTTAGACTGGTAGAGCGCATACCTGGGATTATCAAACATGCCGCCGTCTATAGCCACATATTTTTTTATCCCCGGGATATCCTTTATCGCGCCGACGGTATATAGCGTTATGCCCGCCTCGCCCACTATCGATCTTCCCGGCTCTATCAGAAGATAGGGCTGCTTCAGACCGAGCTCAGAGGACTTCTCTTTTACCGCAGATATGAGCGCCTCAAGGTATGCAGCGTAACCATCTACGCTTATCTTTGCGTCGTCGTCTGTGTACCAAATGCCGAAACCACCGCCGATATTCAGCGTGTCGGCTTCGAAACCGAGATCAGACTTTATCATTGCCATAAAGTCCATGGCCTTCTGTGCGGCAAGCACGAACGACTGCTTTTCAAATATCTGCGAACCGATGTGGCAATGGTAGCCCTTTAAATTGAGATACTTCTTTTTGAGTATGTACGCCGACATCTTTTCGGCCGTACCGTCTGAGATGGAGAAGCCGAACTTTGAATCGGTGCGGGCCGTCTGCACAAACGCGTGCGTATGCGCCTCTACGCCTGGATTTATCCTTATGAGCACATTCTGCTCAACACCCTTTGCTTTTGCAATATCATCCAGCATATCGGCTTCATCGTATGAATCTACGACTATGGTTCCGACGCCGGCATCGACAGCAAACTCAAGTTCGCGAAGGAGCTTGTTGTTACCGTGCATGTAGATCTTTTCTGCAGGAAAACCCGCCTTTATCGCAGTATAGAGCTCTCCGCCCGAAACTACGTCTACGCCGATATTTTCCTGCGCGGCGATCCTGTATATCGCCATGCATGAAAACGCCTTGGAGGCGTATAGCACAAGACCGTTACCGCCATATTCCTTCTCTATAGTGTCGCGGTAGACGCGCATCATGTCACGGATGTATTTTTCATCAAACACATAAAGAGGCGTCCCGAAATTTTTGGCGAGATCGACAGCGTCGCACCCGCCTATTTCGAGATGCCCCTTGCTATTTATTTTTAAAGTTTCTCTTTGGTTCATGATCGGTACCCTGCTGAAATTTATATACTTTATTTTAGCAAAATACGCCGCTCAAGTCAATTGATTGATAACTTTAGTTTTTATTATGGCACATTGCCGAATACCAGGCAAATCGGCCGCGTACTGCCATGCGTTTTAAAAATTTACAGCGACCAACCATCAGATACCCACTTAAGCCTGTCAAGACAACTTGCTTTTTTAACGTCTTCAGCAGAAATTACTTCGACGGTCTTATATAAAACGCCGTCTTTATATACTTCTATCCTGCCTACTACCTGCCCCTTAGAGACGGGCGCCCTGACGTTGAAGTCGTTGACTACAAATTCGGCGTTAACATCTTTCCCTCGCTCGGTAAACATATAACAGTCATCCTTGGGCATAACTTGATAAGTCGGTTTTTTGCCGCCCTTTAAGCTGAACTCGTCGTTTAAAGTGACGGTTTTATCAAGTATGATTTTGTTCTTGTAGTTTGCAAAGCCGTAGTCAAAGATCTTTGCGGCGCTCACGAAGCGGTGTTCGCTCGTATCAGCGCCGAGCACAACCGAAACAAGTCGCATGTTCTCCCTCTTTGCGGTAGAAGCAAGGCAAAAACCTGCCTCATTGGTAAAGCCCGTCTTGCCACCGTCGCATCCGTTGTAACTGCGTATCAATTTGTTGGTGTTTGTCATCGAAGTCGTCCTGCCGCCGCCATGTGTAAAATCTTCAAGCCATATTTTGCTGTAGTTGAAGTATTCTTCGTGCCTCAGCAGATTTGCAAACATCTTTGCAACGTCTGCCGCGGAAGAATACTGCGTGTCTTTAGGAAGACCTGTGCAGTTGGCAAAAAGCGTATCGGAAAGACCAAGTTCGTCGGCTTTTTCATTCATATCGGCCACAAACGCTTCCTCGCTGCCCGATATTTTTTCGGCCACGGCAACGCAGCTGTCGTTGGCGGAACATACCACAATACTCTTTATCAGTTCGGAAAGAGGGTATGACTTGTTGCTCTCAAGGAATATCTGCGAGCCGCCCATACCGGAAGCGTTCTCGCTTATAAACACTTTCTCATCCAACGAAAGCGCGCCGCTCTCCACGGCGTCAAAGCAAAGTGTAAGCGTCATTACCTTACACACGCTGGCAATGGGTGTGCGCAGAGTTTCATTTTCCCTGTATATGCATTCCCCCGAATCAAAATCCATTAAATATGCCGATTTGCATCCGGTTGTAAGCGCTGCCTCCGGCGCTTTAGCAAATCCGAAGGATGAGAATGTGCCGACCGCAACGACGGCCGCGCAACATAAATACAGTAACTTTTTCATACTAACAGTATAAGAAATAATCGTCAAATTATACTACTGCGATCACGACGCGGAAGAGCACGTTCAAAAGCAAACATTCCGCAAGCGCGGCAACGGCGGCAAAAAGCAGCGGAGAGAAGAACGCATATCTCCTGTTCAGCATACTACAGCATTCAATGAGCACTACCTCAAGGCAAAAAGAAATGACAGCAGACGGAATAAACACAAACACAGCCGCAAGCACGCCGCCAAGTGCCGACACGGAAATTATAAGCACGCAATATACTGAAGAGAGCATGCATTTAAAAAAAAGAAAGGGCAACGTCAAAAACCTGAACCGCGTGCAATACGCTATCAGAAAAAAAGCGTACATATAGACGGTCTCATAGAAAAATTTGGGAAACAAAAGCGATATGTTGCGGAAATTGAATACATAATACACATATTCTGAGGCGTAGTTTTGCATATATGTGCTTGATTGAGTCGCTTTGCATAGTACTATGCCTGTAATAATTGCCGCAATCAGTATGACAATATAGCATATGAGCCACTTTTTTGATATTTTAATGCAAGAAATGTCGAAAGTCCTCATACGAAATTATATGAGAACTTTCACTTATTAATGAATTTAATTTTTAATATGATTCAAGCATATTTCCGATGGAAATTCCAAACCCTCGGGTAGGGTCGTTGATAAACACATGAGTTATGGCCCCTATAAGTTTTCCGTTTTGCACTATGGGACTGCCGCTCATGCCCTGCACTATCCCTCCGGTCTTTTCCAAGAGGTTTTTATCGTCTATCTTAATAACAAAATTTCTGTTATCCTTATTTGTTTTGTCGACCTTGACTATCGATATATCATAGCTCTCCCGCTTGTTTGAAGAAACCGTTGAATATATCACCGCATTTCCTAAAGTCACGTCGTCAATATCACCTGCCTCTATGCGTGTGAGATTACTGAAATCATAACCGTCGTCAAGTTTTCCGTAAACTCCGCATTCGCAATTCAATTCCGCCGAACCTATCGTTTTACCGTTCTGAAACGCCCCTTTAAGTTCTCCCGGCGTACCGCGTACACCGCGTTTTACGTCGTATATTACGCAGCTGTATAATTCCCCGCCGTTAATATCAGTTATTTTCCCGGAAGAGTTTGTCACGGGATGGCCCAGCGAGGCAAAGGAATTATCCGTCTTGTTTATATAGGTAATCGTTCCCACGCCGCTCAAGCTGTCACGCACCAGCACACCCACCCTCATTTGTCCGCTTGTAATATCTTTTACCGGGGTAATGGTAAGTTTTATTTCGCTGCCTTCGCGTTCCACTGTAATTTCAGCCCGCATTAAGTTGCCTGAAAGCAACCGAGTTACATGTTCGCTTGAAGTTACTTCCTTGCCGTTGATACTTTTTATAACATCGCCCGTTTTAAGGCCGCCGTCGCGCGCCGGTGAAACCAGTCCGCTGTCCGTCATAACGTCACACATTCCCACTACCTCAACAGTCGTGGTATTAAGCATAAATCCCGCCGGGAAGCCTCCCAGATACAACTCACCGCCGCCTGCCGGCGCCGCGCCCGTCATCGTGCAAACGCTGCATAACGCGGCGAAAATCAATATAAAAACTTTGGTAAATAACTTTTTTCTGCTCACCATAAAACTATTTTGCGCAGCTTTTCTGCTTATATACTCAGATTATGGCATGCCGAAAATTTACCGTCTAAAAATGAGAAGCCGCAAAGTATATCCACTTTGCGGCGCAATTAAAACAATCATTTATATTGGGCTATAAGTTCAGCGGCGTGTTGCCTTGCGGCCTCGGTTTCGCCTCCGCCCGTGAGCCTTATTATCTCGGCAATTTTTGCGTCGCCGACAATTTCCCTGACGCTTGTAACCGTGCCGCCATTTTGTTCTGCCTTGGATATCAAAAAATTCCTGTCGCCCGCGGCGCATATCTGCGGCAGATGTGAAACGGCAATTATCTGCGTATTCTTTGCAATGTCCGTAAACTTTTCGGCCACGCTCCTTGCTGTTATACCGCTTATGCCCGCGTCGATCTCATCAAATATGTATGTCGAGATCCCGTTCAGGTCTTTGAGGCAGGTCTTTATGGCCAGCATAAAGCGGCTGAGCTCGCCTCCGCTTATGACCTTGTTCAACGGTTTCAACGGTTCGCCTTTGTTGGCCGAAAACATAAACTTTACTTTGTCGCTGCCATTGACGCTGGTAAGGTTTGCCGAACTTTTGTCATATTCATCAAACCTCACTTCAAAGCGGGCGCCCGAAATATTCAAGCTTTTAAGTTCGCTCTCAACGTCGCGGCAAAAATTTTCGGCGTTGTTTTTTCTGAGCTCAGTGAGTTTTACGCACTCGCCAAAAATACTTTCGTCAAGCTCTTCAAGTCTTTTGGTCAGCTTTTCTGCCACGGCTTCGCTGTCGGAGAGAAGGTCAAATTCTTCACCCGCCTTAGCCCTGAAGGCAAGAATTTCATCCACGGTTGCGCCGTACTTCTTCTTTAAATTTCGTATCAGATCGAGTCTGTCCTCGACGCGGCGCGCATCGGCCTCGTCAAATTCAAGGCCGTCGGCCATGTCGGAGAGTGTGTCGGCAATGTCCTGCAATTCCGCGAGGACGGCGTCGAGCCTGTCTGACACGGATGAATAATCATCCCCGTATTCCGATACATTCGCCATCAGTCTGCGTGCGGCAGAAATACCGTCGCTGCCCCCTCCGTCGCCGTTTATTGCGCCTAAAGAACCGCTCACGGCGGACGCTATCTTTTCAGTATTGTCAATGATCCTGCGCTTTGCGATCAACTCTTCCTCTTCGCCATCCTTAAGTTCGGCGGAGTCGATCTCCTTTATCTGGTATGAAAGAAGATCAAGTCTGCGCGCCCTTTCGGCACTGTCGCCTCCGAGTTGTTTGAGCCTGCGCAGACATTCGCGCTTTTCAGAAATAAAGATCGAGAGCGCATTTTTTATGTCGGCGGCCCGTTCTCCGCACAGCCCGTCGATGACGGAGAGCTGGTTCGCCTCGCTCAAAAGAGCGAAGTGTTCGCTCTGGCCGTACACGTCCACGAGGTGTTGCGAAACTGTTTTTAACATACCTGCCGTCACAGTGTTTCCGTTTATCTTAATGTTTCCCTTGCCGTCCGCGCTGTATTTCCTTGTTATTATGATCTCCCCGTCGCTTTCTATATCCAGCTCTTCGAGCGCCTTTACCGCGGCCGACTGCGGCGCAACGGTAAACTCGCCGCGGACATAAGCCTCGGTTTCGCCATAACGAATCATATTTTTATCGGCTTTGCTGCCGAGCACAAAGTTGAGCGAATCCAAGATCACCGATTTACCCGAGCCTGTCTCGCCTGAGAGAATATTCAGCCCCGCGCCGAACACTATGTCTGCGCTGTCTATGAGCGCGATGTTTTTTATTACAAGTCTTTCGAGCATAATTTTGCCACTTCTTAAAGCAGATATTCTTTTAATTTATTTGTGACGGCGGGCGTGTGTTCGGTGCTGTCCACAATCACGAGCACAGTATCGTCGCCGGCGACGCAACCGATTATCTCGTCAATCTGGAGTGAATCGACGAACGATCCGCCGCTCTGCCCGTTGCCGCGCATGGTCTTTATAACTATGAGGTTGTTGGCGGAATTTATGCTGAGCACGCACTCCCTGAACAGATTGAGCATCCTCGGACTAAGCTCCTCCTGCGCACCGTCAAGGCTGGCGTATTTATACTTTTTAACCGTGCCAGCCACTTTATAAAGCTTTAAATCTTTGATATCGCGAGAAATAGTAGCCTGCGTCACGTTGAAGTTGAGCTTATTCAGCTCGTTGCACAGCTCCTCTTGCGTCTCTATCTCGTATTTGGAAATTATTTCAAGAATTTTTGCTTGTCTTGCGTTTCTGTACACTTATCTGCTCCATTTACTAAGTTTGGATAATAATTTATCAAAGAAGTTAACGTTGTTTGAGACGATAAATTCCGTGCAATATTCAGATTTTGTAACTTTGAACTCTGCAAGAGATTCAAATTCACCTATCACTATGCCGTCCACCGAGACATTGACAGCAGTATTTTCTTTATGGTAAAAGATTTTCAACTCAGATTTGTCGGAAAACACTATCGGACGCGAATGAAGCGAATGCGCGCACAGCGGCGTTAAAATAAAGGCGTTTATGTCTGGCGTAAGCACCGAACCGCCTGCCGCGAGCGAATAAGCCGTAGAGCCCGTTGGAGTGCTAACGATAATACCGTCGGACAGGTAGTTGTCAACGAGCGAACCGTCGATCATGGCCGAAAGATTTATAGTATTGCTGTACCTCTTGCCGTAAGTACTGCGCTGTATTACGAGGTCGTTGAGAGCAAGATAATTTTTTTTGCCAATATCAACAGAGAGCATGCTCCGCCTTTCAGTGGAATATTTGCCGCTGCACAAAATCTCTACAGCATCATCAAGTTTTTCCTGCTCAAACTCGGCAAGAAAGCCTATATGGCCGTAATTTATACCCATGATTTTAATACCGCGGCGCGCACACTCGGCCGCCATTGTAAGAATAGTCCCGTCGCCCCCAAGTACCATGAGTATGTCAGTTCCGTCAAGCTCAGACGGAGAACATACATTGTGGCAACCGATGCCGAAACCGGATAGTCTCTCCTTTATTCTTGCAGTCAGTCTGAGATTACCCGGCAGATAATTTTTGTTGAAATAAATCCCCACTTTCATATCAATTGATATTATACAACGTTTTATGCAAATATGCAACAGAGTCCGCATAGTTTTTTTATGCGAACTCTGATAACTTTAATTAATTTTGTGATCACAGCTTCACGCCGGCAATAAGTTTTTCAAACTGCACGGGTTCGCCGCCCTTTTCAAGCAAGACTACGTATTCAAGGTTCTTCCCCTTAACTTCGGGCGCGTTTGTGAGCGCCATGGGCGCAAGACCGCAGGATATGCAGCTTGCATATATCTTGTCTATGATTTCCCTGTGCCTTTTTTCTCCTCGGACAATACCGTTTTTACCCACAGTCCTGCTGCCGCACTCAAACTGCGGTTTGATCAGCGCAAGCACATACTTTGCGTGACATAGTACTTCGCAAACTGCCTCAAACAGATATGTGAGCGAGATAAAACTTACGTCTATTGTAATGCCGTCTAGTTCCTCTTCAAACATATCTTTTCTTAAATTTCGGGCGTTGAAATTGTCTATGACTACAATATTTTTATCCATCAGACTCTTGTCGAGCTGACTTTCACCCACGTCTATGCAGTAAACCTTTTTGGCGCCGCATTTTAACAGACAGTCGGTAAACCCTCCTGTACTTGCGCCTATATCGGCGAATGCTTTGTCTTTCACTGAAAAATTGAAGTCTGTGAGCGCTTTATACAGCTTATATCCGCCGGCAGATACAAAGGATATCCCCTCTTCGGCGACATCTATAACATCGCCTTCTTTAACATCATAAGAGGCCGGGCGGATCATTCCGTTCACCCTTACTATACCCCTTTCTATCGCGGCGGCCGCCTTGTTGCGTGAACCAAATTTTTCGGCAAGATGCCTGTCTAGTCTCATTCCGATTCTCTATATATGAAAGAATGTCGGCTACATTCATACCGTTTTCGTCCATAAGTTCATTTACGCCGCCGTGCTCTATAAATTTATCTCTATAGGCAAAAACTTTTATCTGTTTTTTGCTCTCGGAATAATATTCAGCTATGAGCGACCCAAATCCGCCGATGAGCGCGTTGTCCTCTATCGTTATGATACTCTCTTCGGAAAGGCTGTTCAGCACGGCGCTGTCGAGCGGTTTTACAAACCGCGCATTTATAACAGCGGGGCATACGCCGCACTTTCTCTCCGCATCATCAGCCGCCGCAATGGCGCGGGCTATTGCACGCTCTCCGCATGCGAGCATTGCAATTTTTCCGTCGCCGCGGCGCATGATCTCCCATTTGCCAAGTTCAATTTTACCACCGCCTCCGAAATTATGCGAGCAGGCGCGCGGGTATCGTATGGCAAGCGGACCGTTATATCCAAGGCTGAAGTCGAGCATGGCCTCAAGTTCATTTGTATCTTTGGGCACAGCGATAGCCATGTTCGGAATCAAAGACAAATATGACAGATCAAACACACCCTGGTGAGTCTCGCCGTCGGCCCCGCTGATACCAGCCCTGTCTATACACAGCGTGACAGGCAGGTTCTGACTGCATATGTCTAGAATTATTTCGTCAAAGGACCGTTGAAGAAAGGTTGAATACACTGCATAATACGGCTTGAACCCCTGCGCGGCCATAGCCGCACAGAATACCGCAGCATGCTCTTCGCATATACCTACATCCACCGACCTTGCGGGAAATTCGCGGAAAAAATCCGAAAGGCCGAGGCTGCCCGTCATAGCGGCGGTAACAGCCACGACTCTGGCATCTTTTTTAGCAAGCCCGGCAAGTTTTTTACCAAGTACCTGCGAGTACTCGACAACCTCATTTGCTGAACCGCTATCCGAAATGCCATGAGTAGCCTCCGGATCATCCTCGCCTGGCCCGAATCCCTTGCCCTTCTTTGTCATGACGTGCATTATCACCGAGCCGCTCTTTAACTTTTCCTTTACCCTTTTAAGTTCGGCAATCATGGCGACAACGTCGTTTCCGTCGTAAACGCCGTCATATTCAAGCCCGAATCTTTCAAATATGCCTGCGCGGCGGTTTTTGTGATACCTCTCCTCCACATCGTTTTTTAAGACCTCTAAGTACTCGTGCATACTACCGACGGTAGGCGATATCGACATACCATTATCGTTCAGAATTATAAGAATACGGGCGCCCAGCTGCTTAAGACTGTTGAACGCCTCGTAAACAAGTCCGTTATTAAATGAGCCGTCGCCGATGACGGCGATTACGTTGTAATCGGCACCCGCAAGATCGCGCGCCTTTGCCATGCCGAGCGCAGCCGATATCGACGTACCTGCGTGCCCTGTGTTATAGCTGTCGTATTCACTTTCGCTCCTCTTCGGAAAACCCGCAAGACCGCCTTTTTTCCTTAGCGTGGAAAACTTATCCATCCTTCCCGAGAGCATTTTATGGGCGTAACACTGGTGGCCGACGTCGAAAATAATTTTATCTTTCGGGAAGTCAAATACATAGTGCAGCGCGACGGTCAGCTCTACCACCCCGAGGTTGGAGGAGAGATGTCCGCCGTTCTCAAGAACGGAAGAAATTACCCTGCCGCGTATGTTTTCGCATAGAGCTTCGAGCTCCCGATTGTTCAGCAGCTTAAGTTCGCCGCCCGAGATATTTTCAAACATCGACTATATGCAAACCTCTTACCGTTACTGTTCTTTGACAAAAAAAGTAGTGAACTTCGCAAACGCGAAGGCTATTTTACTGTTATATTTAATAGAAACAGGCTTGCCGAAGGCCTTGCCGCCCACGGTAAGCGCGCCTATCACGGCGCTGACCAGAATGGAAGCGATTATGCCGTAAACCGAACCCTCCGCAAAGCCGAAATAGGCAGCCAGCACCGCACCAGCCGAACCGCTAACGATACCGCAGATATCACCTATAACATCGGAGAATATACTTGCTATCTTTTCGGCGTGCTTACAGAAAGTGACCGCACGCTTTGCACCTCTTATCTTCCTCGACGCCATGGCGTTGAACCCATCGACATCGCAAGACACAACAGCGTTGGCAATTATATCACACCCGATATTGAGAATTAGCAGCACTAACAGCACTATTATGCAGATATAAACTGGGCTGTCGTTTACGGCAATTTCAGTCAAAAAGCTGAACAGCACACTGAGGAAAAACGACAATATCAAAATCGTCATGCCCCAGCTCAACCATACGGGTATCCGCTTTTTCCTTCTTTTTCTGCGCTTTTTGCGTTCTTTTTCTTGCTCTGCACTGTTCGCACAGCGCTGTTTTATGTCGGCTGACACGACTGCGTCATCCGAATCAGATTTTGCATTGCTATTACTGCCGCCGCAGTCAACAGCCGGGCAATTTTCTCCGCTCTGTTCTTTCAAATTTCCGCTCTTATCCATAAAAGTTCAACTAAATAAAATACGCACAATTTTATTGTGCGTAGAAAAGTAAATATCCGAGTGGCTTATATTAAATAAACTTTGCGGCTTTAGGTTCGGTAGGATTTCCCCCGCACCCACTTCCCGTCGCCGAAGAAGCAGTTTCCTTTTAAGGGCACGGGCGCAAAGTCACCTTGTGCGCAACCGAATCGCCACTGAGTCCACACCGTAATCTCTAATACGTTAACAGTCTAGAAGCTTTCCTTGACAGCTGATACAGGGTTTATCCTCTTTTGCAAAGTCAATTTCAAACAGCGATAGCGCCTTTGGCGTGGCCGCGCCGCGGGAACTTTGTTCTGTTATCCGCTGACTTCACTCAAGGCAGGCTACTCTGTGCCGAGCTTGCGCCCGGCAGCAGGTTTATCCGCAAATTTTGCGGCCTCCGCGGTGAATGGGTTGACTGTCATATGCCGTTACGCAGTTCCCATAAACCTTTACTCCCAGCATCCACCCGCTTTTGGGCAAAGCAAGCAGACACCAGAAACTTCATAGATATGCCCTTCGACGGTCTTTTAACCCCGCCTTCACGTCTGCAACAACTGACTAGAATACTGCGCCACTAAAATATTACTATAAATATATTAACATACCTAAGAAAAAATGTCAAATAAATTTTCAATTCTCACGGTATCGCACGAACGCTACAACATCGCGCATGAATGAGGTATCGCCTTCTATTCCCTCGAGCATCTTCAGACACCTGTCGAACATTATATCGGCATATACCCTGCACTGGTCAATACCGTAGAAAGTGACGTAGGTCAGCTTATTTTCGCGCCTGTCTTTCCCCGTAGATTTG
The DNA here is from genome assembly GCA_018712405.1 of Candidatus Coproplasma stercoripullorum. Classification (GTDB taxonomy): domain Bacteria; phylum Bacillota; class Clostridia; order Christensenellales; family Borkfalkiaceae; genus Coproplasma; species Coproplasma stercoripullorum. The sequence continues at coordinate 54,730 of DVHB01000062.1, read as the reverse complement.
CCAAGACTCTGAATGCTTCCCTCTTCGTCAAGTATATCGTCGACAAGCTGGAAGAGCTTGCCAAGGTCCTCACCGAATTGCCTCAGTTCCAAAAAATATCTTCCGCCCGCCAGGATTGCAGGAACGGCGACTGCCGCAGAGATAAGCTTACCGGTCTTGTTTTTCACTATAAAATCGAGCATATCGCCGTTTCTTATGCCATTTTCGGCGCAATACAGGTCGGCCGACTGCCCCGCTATCATACCGTAGACGCCCGCACATCCGCACAGAAATTTTGCCGCGTCTGCGTAGAGCTTGCCATCGGCAGAGCGCTCGAACAGCATATAATATGCGGTGTTCAAAAGCCCGTCGCCCGCAAGCACTGCATTGCCCGTCCCAAAAACTTTATGGTTGGACGGCCTGCCCCTGCGGTAATCATCGTTGTCCATCTCGGGGAGATCGTCATGGATGAGCGAATAGGTATGAATGAGTTCCAGGGCCAGCGCATAATCTTCAATATCTTCAGCCTTAGCCCCCACAAGATCAGCAGAGGCCAGCATCAAAACGGGCCGCACTCGCTTGCCTCCGCTCTGCAAGCTGTATTTCAGGCTTTCTCCTAAAAGCTCGGGCTTACAGTCGAGCTCGTCATAAAATTTTTTCAGACGTGCTTCAAACGAGGCCAGATACTCCCCGTATTTTTCCTTGAATGAATCCAAAGTAAATCAGCTCCTTGCAGCGGAAAGATAGGTGTTATACATGAGCATTGTGATCGTCATTGGTCCTACGCCGCCGGGCACGGGGGTTATGTACGAGCACTTCTCCTTGACGTTTTCAAAATCAACGTCGCCGCACAGTTTGCCGCTTTCATCGCGGTCCATGCCGACGTCTATCACGACCGCACCGTCTTTTACCATGTCGGCCGTCACAAATTTAGCTTTTCCTGCGGCAGCCACTATTATGTCGGCCGAAGCGCATATCTCTTTCAGATTTTTTGTCTTGCTGTGACAGAGCGTTACAGTAGCGTCGGCGTTGGTCAGCAACATCGCCATAGGCTTGCCCACTATGTTGGAACGACCGATGACTACAGCACTTTTGCCGGAAAGAGATATATCTTCGCTCTCGAACATCTTCATCACGCCGTTCGGCGTACAGGCAACGAGACACGGCTCGTTCATAGAGAGCTTTCCGGTATTTTCCGCAGAAAAACCGTCGACATCCTTGGAATAGGGTATGAGTTCGAGAATTTTTTTCGCATCGAGGTGCGAAGGCAGCGGCAGCTGGACAAGTATGCCGTTTATCTTGTTATCGACGGCAAGACTCTTGATAAGTTCCTCCACTCTCGCCTGGGCAGTATCTTTATCAAGGTAATAGGCGAACGACTTTATCCCCACTTCTTCGCACGCCTTTATTTTGTTGCGGACGTACACCTGCGAAGCAGGATCTTCTCCTACGAGTACCACGGCAAGCCCTATTTCCCTTCCGGCGCTCTCTTTATATGCTGCGATTTTCTCTCTGATATCGGCGCGCATTGCATGCGCAAGTTTTTTTCCGTCGATTATCTTATACATACTGCACCCCCTGAATGAGATTTATAAATTCTTCTTGTCACTGATGACTGCCGAAAGTATTCCGCTTATAAATGAAGCCGACTTCTCTGACGAATAGCGCGAAGCTATGTTCGCCGCCTCGCTGGCGGCAACTTTATCAGGAACATCGTCGCAATACAAAATTTCGGCAATGGCAATAAACAGCACGCTGCGGTCGGCGGGAAACAGACGCGCCTCGGGAAAGGCGAGCGATTTTTTATCTATCAGCGAAGAAATGTCGGCCGAATGTTCCTCTATGAGAGATAGCACCCTGTCGCAATATTTAACGTCGTCCTCGTTAAGTTCGCCCGCTCTGTACAGACCGAGGCGGAAACTCTTGTCCACGGGCTGAACAAACTGCGATGAAAATAAAATTTTAAATAATGTTTCTCTTGCTTTCGTCCTCATAAGCGTCCTTTACTTAGTAAAATATTCCCTTTGGCTTTGAATGACAAAGGGAATATCAGTTATTACGCTAAATTATCAGGGAAATCTACGTCCTGAATATGCACGTTGATCTTATCCACTTTGAACTTGGTCATGGATTCCACATTGTGTTTTATGGACTGCTGAATACGGAACGCGAGCGAAGCAACATTATAACCGTAATCAACTTTAACGCTGACGTCGGCAATTATGCCGTTCTTGTCGAATTCAAGCCTGACGCCCTTGTTTTTGTTATTCAAAAGCGTAACTCCGTCGACCTCGCTTATGGCAAGCGCCACAATTCCGTCAACAATTCCGGAATCGTATGTTATTTTGCCCTTTTGATTTTGTGTAGGATCGTGCCTTAAATGTGCCATATTTATTCTCCTATGATATAATTATAGCACATGCCGTAAAGATTTGCAACAGCCTTTAATCAAATTTCCGAATAAACGGGCATAATTATTATATTTCCCGCTGCAATGCCCGCCTCGTTTCTGAGCATATCATATATCGAGAGCGCGGTATCCATGTCGAGTTCATCGGAATTGATGAACACATTCACGTTTTCGGAATCTACGCCTATCGATACAACTGCGTCGGAAAAGCCGAGAGACTTTATCATTGTCTCCAACTGAAGTTCTTGTTCCATGACTTCCACTATATCCATTTTCATGGCGACAGCCTCGGCATACTCCTCGCTTGTCTCGTCGTACAGCGCTATTATGCTGTCGAGCTGCAAAAGTTCTTCGCTTCTGGTCGTCGTGCGCTCCGAGCGATAAGTCGCAAAATAGTTTGCAGTGGTGACTGTCTCGCCGGCCTGAGCGGCGTTATTCTGCGCGAGCAGCACGTTTAGTACTGCCGTGAGCGCCAGAAGGAACACAAGCGACGACATTACGATGATCTTCTTTTTCTTTGTCATAAATTTCTCCTTACATTGAATAAATAGCAATAATGTTTTTATTTATATTCAGCGCCGTAGATACGGCGTTCAATATATCGTTTCTTATCATAATGCGGTCCGCGCCGTCACATACAACGACTACGCCTGTCACAACTCCTTCATCCTCGGTAACCATAACTTCGACGCTATCTATGCCGTCCATGCTTTCCAGCAAAGCAGTAAGGCGCAACTCAGTATCTGACTTCATGGCATCGCCGAGAACGCTAGCGTTACTCTCGCCACCGAAAAAGAGAAATACCGCAGCTATAAGCAGTATTATGAGCAGCACTACGACAATTATCTTCTTTTTATCTTTAAACCACTCAGTCAGCGCTTTCATATACAGTTATATTTATATAATCGGCTTCCTCCAAATATTCATAAATTTTGTCAGACAAATCGCCATACGACCCGATAAGACAAACTTCCACGCTTTCCGCGTAAAATCCCTTCTCGTCGCTAAACACAATTTCCACCGAACACTCAGAGCGCGCGGAATATTCCTCCATAAGACATTCCTCAAGCGCCTTGCTCTGGTTTTCGGAATAAAGCGCACATATATATCCGTAATCAACCATATCGTCGAACTGCTCGTCTGATATGGTGAACAGCCCCGCAAGCGGTGAAATGAGTATAGCTATGCACACTATGCGCAGAACAAAAGTTATGGTGCTGTTGAGCTTACCCTGCGGAATTATAAATGAAACCACTACGGATAAAAACACCGCGCCGCAGGCGGTTATAAGATATGCTGTCATATGAATGAATTGGCAGAGTTAATCACAAGCATTATCAGCAGGCAATACATGAATGCCACAACCAAAAGCCCTGCAATAAAATATTCCGTATCTGATGAAAGATCTGAAAAAAGTGAATAAAGTTCCTTTTCTCCGGCAGCCTGCACGACTGCTCCCGCGACCTTCAAAAGGAGTGAAAATGCTATGAGCAATACCAGCGGGGCGGAAATCTGCATTATAAGCAGTACTATGCCACACATACCTACAGAATTTTTTATCAGAAGTCCAGCCGCGGTGAGCAGGTCAAATCCGCCCGAAAGAAAGCCGCCCACTATTGGGACCGAGTTGCCTATTATATATTTGGAGACCTTGAAGAAAACTCCGTCAAACAATGATGTGGCCGAACTCTGAACTGTAAGAAACACACTGAAAATTGTGACTGTTATGCCCAAAGTCCATTTAATTATGCTCTTCAGCAGTTTCGACATCCCTGTAAAAGAAATTTGCGGGTTTATTTTTGACATAAAGTTCAAAACGGCCGCCGCTATTGCCGCAGGGAAGATAAAACCGTTAACTATCTCAACCGCCCCGCCAGAAAGGAATACAGCCGAGGGTTGGTATACCGCAGCCGAACCAGTCCCTCCCGTTAGCACGGTGAGCGTTATAAGTATCGGCGAGATTATTTCCATCTGCTTTTGCAATGACGTTACGCAACTTATGCACTCGCTTACGACTTCGACCAAAGCGGTAGAAACTATGGCTACAACAAGCGAGTAACAGGCAAGTTTTACTACGCGCGATGTTGATTTCCCGAGCACACTTCCCTCAGCCCCGGAAAACACGGCGCACAGCAGCGATATCGCCACCACCTCCGCAAAAGCGGGAAGAAGGGAAACCACGTCGGAAAAAACCACCGAAAGAATTTCCGTTATATAGCTCCCGTAATCCGTCCCTATGTTACCGTTTATCAGATAGCGTATAATCTCTTCTGCATTGTCGCCGAAATTAAAGAGATAACTGTCGGAGTTTTCATCGAGGTATTGCTGCAATTCGGAAAGATCCAGTCCTTCGAGGACGTCGTCGATATTCTGCGAAAGCTGTTCCTCCCCGTCGTCTTCGTCCGCGGCAGCCCCCAAGACCGGCACGCCGGCCATCAGCAGAATAAAGAACATTATTACGGCCAGCAGCGCGGCCTTTTGTTTTGAAATCCTTAAAAATTTCATACCAGCCCTATGAGCGACACGATCACGTCGTACAAACTTTTAAGTATGGGCACTGCCATCAAAAATATCAATATTCTGCCGCACATCACCAGCTTGTCCGCTATACTTTCAAATCCGAGGTCTTTAACAGACGAGGCGGTCAGTTCTACTATGTAGCCTATGCCGATTATTTTGAATATCACCCGTACGACCGAACTGCTGATGCCGGTCTGTTCGGTAAATTGCCGCAAAAGTTCAACACTCTGTGAAACGTAGTCAAATGCGTACAATATCATGATGAGACCGCCCGCAGCAAGGCACAGCGGAACCAGTTCAGATTTATGCGATTTCAATATCAGGGCACATATAGCCGTAATGGCAGCTATGGCGCACAACCTTAATATTACCATCAGAACAACTCAAACAATTCCCTTACTTGTTCAAAGAGGTCGGTTATCATAGATATCACCGCAGCGAGTACAATTATAAGCCCCACCAAGCTGACTATAGTAGCAATGTCGTCCCTGTCAGATTTTTTTAGTATCTGGCAGATTATAGTGACTATTATGCCTACGGCGGCAATTTTAAAAATTATGCTAATATCCATTTACACAAGAAGAACGGCGATAAGTATGCCGAGCATAAGAAATATTTTAACATACAGCGAGCTGTATTTCTTGTAATCGGCAAAACCCTCGTCCTTATGTTTTTTGATGTACGATTTCCTTTCGCTCAAATAATCTATTTGCGAATATGCGTCGGTAACTCCAAGATTTTGAACATAACTCTTTATAAATTCTTCATCGTCCCCGTTTAAAAGCGGTTTTCCGTCTATCATGTCGCCCATGTACCTGAACTTCTTTGCGAGAGTTCTCATATCATCTCTCCCGAACTTCAGGTTTAAAAGCAACAATTCATTATATTCATACAGTTCGGCGAATACCGCCGCCTTCTTTTTCTTTTCTGCCGAGAGCAGCACCCCCACGGCTGTCGTAAGCGCTATTATTGCAAACAGTATTAAAATCTTTATCATATATTTCAGGTTCAAGATTTATGCCGTTGAGCTTTATAAAAAAATCAAAGGGCAGCGACCTTAAGTAATCTCTGTCGCATACATGCGACGAAGCTACGACTGCTATATCACAGTCGCGCGCAAACTTTACGGCGGCCGCATCGTTTTCGCCGTACAGCTCGTCCGTGACGATCAGCTCCGGGCGCATCGCTCTTATCGCACTCTTTAGCGAGGGCAGTTTTTCACAGCTCTTAACGACATCGACCGTCTCGCCGAGGTTATAGACCTCCCCCGCGCCGCCTATCTCGTTACGCGTATCGAGAACGAGTATGTTTGCACTGTGTTCGTGCGAAATGCGTGACGTCAGGTCGCGCAGCATTGTAGTTTTGCCCAGCCCCGGGCGTGAATAGAACAACGCACTGTTCAGTCCGTCTTTAAAGATAGCCTTGAACACTCTGTCCGAACACCCCTCTGCCCTGTGAGGTATTCTTATATTCAAAGACGTTGCCCTCGCTATCGTCTTTACCTGTCCGCCTTCGGTTACATATTCTCCCGCGACGCCTATCCTTATACCGCCGCCAACAGTTATAAATCCCTGCTTTAACTCCTCGGCATAGCTGTAAACGCAACCGTCCATTGCCTTATTCAGAATGCCTGCAATATCCATGCAGATCAACGCGCCGCTGCCGCGCCCGCTCGCGCCGCCCGAGTTCAGATATTTATATTCGCCGCAGTACTCAATTAGCACCGGTTGTCCACGCCTTAAACGTATTTCCGTAAGATAATTTAAATTTACGTTGTTGACAGCAGACAGTATTTCGGGCGGAAGAAATGACAAGTTCATACACCTAATCTATTCACTGAGAACAAAAAAAAGAACGGCCGAAAGCCGTTCAGTCTGAAACAATATATTTTAGTTTTTTCCCCGCATTTATTCTCGTCCAAAAAACACACAAAACAAAGACGCGCGGTGAAAAACAACTGTCTGCCAACAGTTAATTTATACAAAACCCGTTCAGCCGCTTATCCTGCGTCTGGCCGTCCCTATCTTTATTCTGCGCTCCGCTACTTTATCCGCCGCAACTTCTGCGTCGGACTCGAGCACCTGCGTGAGCGCTTCATCCCACTGCGGTGCGTTTATTGTAAGTTCGCCGCCCTCCTGGGCAACAAGCGCTTTGGTTGAAAAATTTTCGATATCCTTCATTCTTAAATAGGCGTTCCCGCACGGGAAAGGCTGAGATTTATCGCACACAGAGCAAAAAGGGGCATATCTTCCGCACAAATCGACGCCCAACCCCTCGCTCGCGAGGTATTTATCAACATCGGCTACGGCTTGAATTACCTGCGCATCGTCTGCTTCCGTTGAATCGAAAAATGCCGGCATCATAGCCATGCGCTCGCTTATTCTGTATGCTGTCGAACAAGGGTCGCTCGCCCGCTTTGTGCAGACACTGCAAAAAGGAGCGTAATTTCCGCAGAGATCTGTGCCAAGCTTTTCACTTGCGACGCATTTATCGACATCTATGATATGTTGCATTGTGCGGGCGCTGAAGCAAAGTGCATCGGCAAGTTTTAACGGTTTATTTTTATCCCACATAAACAGACTCCCGTTCATAGCATATGTATGAGCAAAAAATCGGAACCCGATGAACAAAAAAACATCATCAAATTCAGAGTTCCACAGTCTCAAGCCCGTTTAAAATTTCTTCATACTTTTCGCGTTTGAAAGTTATGCTGTCGGGAGTGGTCACCGCTGCCGTACCGCCCGCAACTCCGCAGCGCAGTATCTCTTCAAGCGAGCCGCCCTTGGCGAGCGCGAAAGTTGCCGCCGCAACCATTCCGTCGCCCGCCCCTATAGTGGAATTCATGGCGACGTTTATGCTTTTGCAGTAAAAACCCCTGTCCCCGTCGGTTATTACCGCTCCCTCTTTGCCGAGCGAAAGAAGGACGTACTTTGCGCCCCGTTTTAAAAGTTCGCGGCAGCCGTACAGCATATCCTCCTTGCTGTTCACCGTTATATTCAAAGTGCTCTGAAGTTCCTGAAGATTGGGTTTTACCAGATCCACTCCACATTTCAATGCCTCAAACAGGCGCTCGCCCGAGGTATCGACGATCTTTTTTACGCCTGCGGGCACGGCACTGAGCACTTCGCCGTAATAGGAGGGCGACATGTCCTTCGCCAGCCCGCCCGAAAGCACTACGGCCTCACACTTTTTGGAGAGTTCGCGGACTTTTTCAACCAGTTCGGCCTTCTTCTCTTCGCTGACCTCGGGACTGATATCGTCCACTTCGGTGAGCATAGACTTATTATCTACAAATTTATAGTTTTCACGCACGCGGCCGGGGCACCACACGAACTGATATGGTACGCACTCATAGTGTAATTCCTGCTCGAACAGCCTGCCGTTATCCTTGTACATGAAACCGGTCGCATAAACTTCGGCGCCCAGCCGCTTTAAGCCGCGCGCCGTGTTTATCGCCTTTCCCGTAAAGTAGATACGCTTGTTGAGTATTTTATTGGTCTTTCCCACACTAAGGCTGTCAACTTCCATATTGACGTCTATGCACGGGCTCAAACATATGCTTAATATCATCACTCCTCCGGCAAACTATTACGAAAAACTTTACTGCGGCAAATATAAGCTTGGAAAGTTACATCGAAATCATCTGCAGAGTTTCATAGAGTTCGTAGTTAAACTTCTTCTTCATGTTGACGGCTTCGATAATATCCATATCTATAATTTCGTTCTTATGGATACCAACCACTCTGTTGCCTATGCCGTCGTTCAGAAGACGGACGGCCTTGTTGCCGAACTGCGCGGCAAGCATTCTGTCGGCCATGGAAGGCGAACCGCCGCGCTGAATATGGCCTATCGTTGTGGGACGCACAGAATATGTCGTTATCGACTGAAGCTGTTTTGCAAACTCTTCCGCCGTGCACACACCCTCGGCCACGACAACGATATTGGAGTGCTTACCGTTTGCACGCGAACGGTTTATCTTCATTACGATATCGTCGAGATCAAAAACAACTTCAGGAACGACGATTATCTCCGCGCCGCTGGCAATGCCGGCGTACAGAGCAATATCTCCGCAACGTCTGCCCATAACTTCAACTACGGATATCCTCTCGTGCGAGGTCATAGTATCGCGCAATTTATTTATAACGTCGATGCAGGTGTTAACCGCCGTATCGAAACCGAGAGTATAGTCTGTGTACTCAAGGTCGTTGTCTATCGTGCCCGGAATGCCGATCGTGGGGATACCGTATTCCTCAGAGAGAGTCTTTGCTCCCCTGAACGAGCCGTCGCCGCCGATTACGACGAGGCCCTCTATTCCGCGCGCCTCAAGGGTGCGGACAGCCCTCTTCTGCCCTTCTTTGGTGAGCATTTCAAGACACCTTGCCGTGCGAAGTTTGGTGCCGCCGCGCTGGACGATATCTGAGACGGAGCGCATATCCATTGATATCATCTCGTCGTCGATAAGACCCTGATAACCGCGTTCTACGCCGTACACTTCCATGCCGAAGTAAAGCGCGCTGCGGACAACCGCCCTTATACAGGCGTTCATGCCGGGGGCGTCGCCGCCACTGGTAAGCAAGCCTATTCTCTTCATAAAAACCTCCGCCGAAAAAATAAGTCGTTATTTTTTGCAGCGCGCCGCGCGGCAAAGCCGCAAGCCCCCTTATGCATCAAATAAGGCGCACTTCTAATCATCATTCCAGTTATATATTATAACAAATAGAAAAAAAAATTTCAATAGTTTTAGCAAAATAAAACAGTAAAAAATAGTAATATGAGCGGAGAAGGCTATTTTTGCACTCTCCGCTCACAATATTTACCCGATTTTGTCGTTCTGCATTTACAAAAAATATTTCAGACAGGGAAAAACCGCGTTAAACAAGCTTTACGTCGGCCTCGTTCAAAAAGGTGCTCAGTTCCGCAAGCAAGCCGCGGCAATAATTTACACCTCCGTCAAGCCGGAACTTTTTATCGCCGCGTTTTATAGCGCAACCAGTTTCCCCCTCATAGTTGCCGAGCATCGCCACAAGCTCGTCAAAGTCGTCGTCCGAAAGATCCGTCGCGTTCAGCCACAGAATGTCGCGCTTCTTTTTTGGCGCCGCTTGGACGTCAGTTGCAGAAGAGTCCGCCGAAGAGGCGTCGAACGCCGTTATCCCGTCGAGAATGATTGTAGGCTCTTTGCCGTTTTCAAGGTCAAGCTTGCCGCTTACTCGCACGATTTTATCGTTTACGATCAATCCCCTGAATTTTTCATACATATTGGGGAAAGCCAGACATTCCACGCTGCCGTATACATCCTCAAGGGTGATAAAAGCCATATGCGCGCCAGTGCGCTTTGTGACCGTGCGCTTGAATGCAGTGATCACACCGCCCATAGTTACACGCATGCCGTCTTTAACGGCATTATATGTGCGTTCACCATCTTCGTCCTCGGTATAGTCGTCCAGCAGACTGCAGTTAAAATTGCAATCTGTAAAGCTATTCATGTACTTTTCAAAGGGGTGTCCGCTTACATATACGCCGAGTACCTCCTTCTCTTTGGCGAGTTTTTCGTTGAGCTCGTATTCAGGCACGTCGGGATATTTTACTTCGAGCTTTTCCTCCTTTATAAAGTCGCCGAAAAGGCTCATCTGCGCGCTGTTCTTCTGCTTTGCAATGCTCGAAGCACGCTGATAGAGATTATCGTATACAAGAATCAGCTGTGAACGATACACGCCGAAAGAATCAAACGCGCCGGCATATATCAGCCCCTCTATCATGCGCTTGTTGAGCATTGCGGCGCAGCGCGAAATGAAGTCGGGGAAATCCTCAAACGGCCCGTTTTTTGTGCGTTCCTGAATGACAAGATCAATCGCGGCCTGACCGGTACCCCTCAGGGCCGAGAGGCCGAACCTTACTCCATCATTCTCAACGGAGAACACCGTCTTTGAGCGGTTTATATCGGGCGGAAGGACCTTAAGTCCCTTGTCTTTGAGATACAGTACGTATTTGGTAATTTCGTCTATTTTATTCAGTCGGTTATTCAGAAGGCCGCAGATAAATTCTTTGATGTAGTATTTTTTGAGCCACGCAGTCTGATATGCGAGCGTAGCGTATGCCGCCGCATGAGATTTGTTGAACGCATACGAAGCGAAGCCCTCCATGTCTGCAAATATCTTGGAGGCGACTTCAGCAGAAATTCCGTTCTTTATGCAGCCGTCGATATGCGAACCGTTTACGTCGCTCGTACCGCCGTATATAAACTTATCCTTCTGCGCAAGCAACGTCTTTTTGTCTTTTTTACCCATTGCGCGTCGCACAAGATCGGCCTCACCCAGAGAGAAACCGGCAAGATACTGGAATATCTGCATCACCTGTTCCTGATACACGGGAATGCCGTAAGTTACCTTTAATATTTTCTCCTCCTGCGGACAGTCGTAAGTAATGGGTTCCAAACCGTGTTTTCTGTTGCAGAAAGAATCGATGAACTTCATGGGGCCGGGGCGGTAGAGTGAAACTCCCGCAATCAAATCCTCAAGAGTATCGGGCTTGAGCTGCCGCATGAACTTTTTCATGCCGCCCGCTTCAAGCTGAAACACGCCGTCGGTATCCCCCTCCGATATCAATTCATATGCACCCGCGTCGGTATAGCCTATCTCATTGAAATCTATGTCGCGGCCATAGTCTTCCTTTATATAGTCTATACACTTTTTTATATCAGTGAGTGTGACAAGAGCAAGGAAGTCCATTTTGAGCATTCCAAGCGCCTCTATCTCTTTTGCAACGAACTGAGTGGTGATATCGTCGCCGTTCCTGGACAGCGGCACATTATCGGCAATCTTCTTGCGGCATATGACAACGCCGGCGGCATGCATTCCCGTCTGCCTCGGCATGCCCTCTATCTTGAGGGCCATGTCTATAACCTCATGCAGAGTGGCGTCGTTTTCGTACATCTCGCAGAACTCGGCGTTGCGGGCAAGCTGGAGCTCGTTCAGTTTATCGGCAATGGATGCGCGTTTGTCCTCGTCCTCTTCCGCCTGCATCTTCTTTCTCGTCTTTTCGATATTGAGCCCCAAAAGGTCGCTGATCGATGTCTTGCCGTCCATTATTTTGGTCAGCCTGTCCGTCTCCGAATATGGCACGTTCATCACTCTGCCAACGTCCTTTATTGAGTTCTTTGCGGCCATTGTGCCGAAGGTAACTATCTGGCAAACGTTTTCGGGGTGGTATTTATTGCGGACATATTCTATCGTCTCTTCGCGCCTGTCGGTACAGAAATCAATATCAAAGTCGGGCATAGAGACGCGGTCCGGATTTAAAAAACGCTCAAACAGCAGGTCGTACTGCAGGGGCTCGACGTCGGTTATGCCTATGGAATACGCGACTATCGAACTTACGCCCGAACCCCTGCCGGGGCCGACGGGTATGCCCTGCTCACGCGACCAGTTGATGAAATCCCACACGATAAGGTAATATTCGGCATAGCCCATCGAGCAAATAACTTTCAGCTCATAGTCGGCGCGCTCGCGTTCTCGCTGCGTGACAGTACCGTAGCGGCGCCTGAGTCCCTCGTCAGTTAATTTGCGCAGGTACTGCTCGGGCGTGCTGCCATCCGGAGGGGTATAACCGGGAATGAGCGAAGTATCTCTCACGGGGTAACCTTTTTTATCTAAATTGAAGGCAGGCTCCGTCACCTTGTCGGCAATGACGCGCGTGTTGGAAATAGCGCGCGGCAGATTGGGGAACAGGTCGGCCATCTCGTCGCCGCTCTTGAAGTAGAACTCATTTGTGCCGAACTTCATTCGTTTAGGGTCGTCGAGAGTCTTTTTCATCTGTATGCACATCAGCACGTCCTGCATCTCTGCGTCCTCTTTTTTGAGGTAATGGACGTCGTTCGTGGCAACCAGTTCCACGCCTATCTCGTCGGCAAGCCTTACGAGCAGCGGCAGAACGCGCTTCTCTTCATCAAGCCCGTGATTCTGTATTTCAATGTAAAAATCGTCGCCGAATATTTCTTTGAGGCTGACGGCAAGTTTTTTGGCGCCGTCATAGTCGCCTGTCAACAGCCTGCGCGGAATACCGCCTGCTATGCATGCAGAAAGACATATCACACCCTCGGAATGTTCTCTGAGAACATTACAGTCTATCTTCGGCTTATAATAGAATCCGTCGACAAATGCCATAGAGTCAAGCTGGACAAGATTTTTATAGCCAGCCTTATTCTTAGCAAGAAGTATTAAGTGTTCGGCCGTATTCGAGGTCTTGTCGCACATATCCTTGGTGACATAGAACTCGCAGCCGATTATGTACTTTATTCCCGCAACGGCAGCTTTCTCGGCGAAGTGCAGAGTACCATACATATTACCGTGGTCGGTTATAGCCACGGCATTTATACCGTTCTCCTTGCAATACTCTATCAAATTATCGATTTTGCACGCCCCGTCCAGCAGGGAGTATTCGGTATGAAGATGCAGATGAACAAAATCAGTCATTATATCCTCTTTAAACTTATGTATAAAAAGCGCAAGCAAAATATTCGGCAAATACCAGCAATTATGCTACGCACAGTACTTCGTAAATAAACAAATAACGCAAATAGACAATTGAAAATTTAACCTTCGTCAAGCTGTTTGGCCATTTCCATGAGCTTTCTGAAGCGGTGGTTTAAACAGCTCTTCGATATCTTAAGCCTGTCGGCGAGTTCCTGCATGGAAGCATTTTTATCGGCAAGTCTGCCTTCCGCCACCGAAAACAGGTTTTCGTCAAGACTCTGCAGACCTATCGTAGAACGGATAATTTCTATGGCCTGCACCTGCTTCACCGATGCCGACACAGTTTTATCAATGTTTGAAACCGAGCAATTGTTCACTCTGTTTTCGTTGTTGGCATTGTCGCGCTCGCGCGCGACTACGCGCAGCTTATCGAGAGATTTTTTTGCGCCAATATGCGACAATGCCGCGGATATCGCCTCGATGCTTTTTAAATAGATTACAGCGCTGTCCTTTCGCATGACGAGCTTCGCGAGGATATCAAACCCGCAGAGAATGTCACAGAAATCACCGGCCGTTATCTTGTTGTGAAACACAACTTCAAAGTGATATCCTGTACTGCTGTAGCTGAGCGAATCGGGCAACGTGCAGCTGCCGCCACCCAAAAATGCGCCTTTGATATACGCTTCGGCACACTCATCCGAGTCCACAAGTTCCTGTTTTATCGAAAAATTGACAAAAAGACCCTCTTCATCCTCACCGATTATCCCGGCATCGCGCAAAAGGCGCGTACTGTTGCCGTTCACGCATGAAAATACCAGCTTATCCCTTCCGCTCGAAAGATCTGAACGTGAACTGAAGCCGCTTATTTCTGTGCCGAAGTGGTGTTCGATTATATCGGCAAAGAAATGCGCCGTATACTCGCTCTCGGTCGAAAGCTCAAAACCATAGTCCCCGCCAGATTTTATAAGACTGCCGCTCGTGCGTATAAATGCCGAAAGGGCGGCAAGAGCGCATGGCCTGCCGCCTGTGAAATTTTTGATTATTTCGCTTTTGATCTCTTCTGTAAAACTTATCATAACTAAAACCTACGCCTCGCATATAGCGCGCAGAAATATGTGCCGGAAAAATGCGGCGTTGCATTATAAATTTCTTAGCTTGTATTCGGCAAAACGGAACTTCGGCTCGCGCCCCTCAATATTGTCTATCCTGTCCAAAGGCACGCCGGCCTGCGACAGCAATTGCTCGGCGATCCTTGTATCTCCCACTCTGTCAGCCGAATGAGCGTCGGAATCTATCACAAACCGCACACCCGTCTGCGCCATTGCGTTGAGCTCTTCGGGTGTGATATGGTATTTTTTTGTGTTTATCTCGATATATGTGCCGTAGTCAGCACAACATTTGGCAACCTCAACAATATCGCAGAAGCACCTGAAATTAATGTGCGTGAGAATATCTATGGGATTTCTCTTTACCGCATTTATATATGACTTAGTAGTGGCCGCAAAGAGCCTATCCGAAGGCTTTTTGCCAAACTTATAGGCAGCGTAATTTTTTAGCGAAATAAAATAAAAATCCCTCAAACTTTTATAACGTAAAACCTCATGAATACCGCACAGATACAAATCGAAATATTGAAGATCATCTTCTTTCATGTCGGTATCGCCGTCAGTTGAGATAAGATTGCTCTCCATCCCCATGAGCACTTTTACGCCTGTGAGTTCCTCAGCCGCCGTACACTCCGCGCGTAGTGCACATAGTTTTTTTCTGCGAAGGCCAAAAATTATGTGGTTAAAACCATGGTCAGTTATGCCTATGGCTTTAAGACCGAGCTTTTTTGCCGCTTCGGTATTCTCTAAAACTGTGTTTTTGCCGTGTGAATATGGCGTATGCGTATGGTAATCTCCGGTTAAAATCATTCAAAATCTCCGATATAGCACACCTCTTCCTTGAGCGTGACGCCGAATTTTTTATACACCTCGTCTTTAACGCGACATATGAGCGTAAACACGTCTGAAGAACGGCGTCCGCGGTTGATTATAAAATTTGCGTGCTTTGGACTTACATATGCGCAACCAACGCGCGCACCCTTAAGCCCTGCGTTTTCTATTATCTTTCCGGCGCTCACGCCGCAGTAATTTTCAAATACACATCCGCAGCTTCTGCCCGCAGGCAACTGTCTGCGTGCGGCCAGCCTGTTTACAACATTTTCGCTTACTGTATGCCTGTCGGAACGCCGCACAGCAAGCTTCGCGCTTACGATCATACAATCCATGTCACGCATAGTACTATGCTTATATGTAAAATTGCAATCTTTGTTAGAAAATATTTCCAAATTGTCACTTAAAAGTTTAACGGAACAGACGTTTCCGCCGATATATTTTCCGTCGGCCCCGCCGTTCATAAACAATAGTCCTCCAACGCTTGCGGGAATTCCGGCAAGATACTCCAGCCCCGTCAGCCCCTCCCTTTTACAAAAAGAAATGAGCTCGCCTACATTTAAACCGCAGGAAACTTCAAGAACAACTCTCTCCCCATCGCTATCAACTATTCTCACAGGCGATTTAAGCTGCGACGTACTTATTACATAGCCGTTATATATTCCGTCCTGCGCCAACACATTAGAGCCGCGACCCAACACGCAGAATTTTTCACCGCCGGCCCTCATAGCGCGGTATATAAAAGCCGCTTCCTCCTCGCTTCTCGGGAAAAATGCAGCCTTGGCCACACCGCCGCTGCCGTATGTAGTTGCCGAAGCAAAGCTGAAATTATCCCTGCGCGGTATACCGGCACAGATGTGGCCATCAAATATATCGGACAAACTTATCCACTCCTCTATATAATAACATTTTTTTTGCGATTTTACAATGGTTTAAGTAAACTTTTCAGGATATTTATATCTCCGCTCTGTGCAGCGGACCGAATCTTATTCATCGCCTCATAACTCACAACGGCGGGCAAACCATATTCAAACCGCGCCGTTTCAAGCGCGTGCATCTCGTCGTCATATAAATTCTGCTCATCATGCAGCATTGCTATACCGGTAAGACGCCCGCTCTGCGATAACAGATGATCTATAAATTTTTCCGCAAGTTCCGCCTTGTCATGCTCGCCGCTCAGCACGGCGATATACTGATACAGGTCATTAAATTGCTCAACGGCCTGCACATAAAAATTCAGTCCGCGCGTCTTGATCCGCTGAATATCACGCTGTGTTCCGAGCAAAAATTTATACTCACCGTCTATCAGCTGAACATAAGCGCTTGTGGGTACTGCGCACTCCGCACCGTTGAGTCCGAGCAGCAACGCAGCCACAGCCGCAAGGTTATCTTTTCCGACGTTGATCACCGTGTTTTCGGCCGTTGCCTGCGAAAAATCTGAATCCGACAGGGATATAAGGCAGTAAGCTCCGTTGCACCATGCCCTCGGTATACTTTTAACAATACTTTCTATCCCGTAAAAGCCCGCGCCGTATGATATCATATCCGGAATTACGCCGTTTTCGATATTTTGCCGCGCGGCGGCAGAGGTAAGCGACGTTATCTCTATATAGGCGGAATACTCATCGGAAAATTCGTCGGCGAGCCGCCTTAAATAGTCGGCGCGCGAGCCCATACCTCCCTCAAAGCTGTCTATCTGCCAGAGTGTGAGCACCTCGAGCCGCTCCTCTTCCTCCGTCTGCCCGCCCGAAACAAACGCAGCAACTCCGCCGCCGACAAGTGCGCATATGCACAGACAAGCGCACACGAACATTACTATTTTGCGCATAGTATATTCTATGCCGCCCTATGCCGCTAAAATACATAGGGAAGAGTTTTCAAAGAAAACTCTTCCCCTCGCCTGATCTAAAACGACCGCCTATTTTTTTTCCAACGCAAAGTATTTCTGCAAAAGCTAACAATCTTGCTGTCAAATAATTTTGCATAAATTTAATATTTGCATTAAAGCGGAATCGCTTTAAAAACAGACTATATTATTAAAGCGTCGCCGCTTGTACTAATATTTTTTGCAACGGTATGCGCTTTATACGTGCAATTCAGGAAAATTTATAAAAAATGCCGCGCAATTCATGCGCGGCATTTTTACCGGAATACATGTTTTATTCCTCGTCATCGTCGGGAAGCTCCACATTGTGATATACGTCCTGAACGTCGTCGAGCTCGTCAAGCCTGTCAAGCATCTTCTTGAACGTTTCGAGTTTGTCGGCGTCGAGCGTGATAAAGTTCTGCGGTATCATTTTGACTGCCGCCTCGAAGAAATTAACGCCCTTACCCTCGAGATAGGTGCGCACCGCCGAGAAGCTTTCGGGTGCGCAGTACACCTCATATGCGTCGTCTTGGGCAACATAGTCGTCGGCCCCGGCCTCAAGGCAATACTCCATCATAGTATCCTCGTCGAGCGCGGGAGTGCGTTCCACGGCAAGATATCCTTTCTTGTCGAACATATAAGAAACGCAGCCCGTATTACCCATCTGACCGCCGCACTTTGACATAGTAGAGCGCACGTCGCCGGCTGTCCTGTTTACATTGTCGGTAAGGGTATTGATAATAACTGCCGAACCGCCCACGCCGTATCCTTCGTATGTGAGCTCCTTATATTCCTTATCGCCGAGCTCGCCTGCCGCACGCGCGATCGAACGTTTAATAGTATCGTTTGGCATATTTGCCGCCTTAGCTTTCGCTATGGCGTCGGCGAGTTTGCTGTTGGTTTCGGGATTAGGATTACCTTTGGCCGCAACGGCAATTTCCCTGCCGAGCTTTGTGAACGCCGCTCCGCGGGCCGCGTCGGTCTTGCCTTTTTTTGCCTGTATATTATGCCATTTGGAATGACCTGACATTTAAATACCTCCTTATATTTTGCGCGCGGAATTATCTGCCGCACCATTCAAAAGATACATCAAGATCCCGGCCGAAACTGCGGCATTCAAACTTTCGCATGTATCGCGCATAGGTATCTTCACCGTATGCGTCGCGGCCGCCCTAACTTCTATGCTCAGCCCCGATCCTTCGCTGCCTATGCAAAGGCAGAACTTTTCGGGTACTTTGAACGAAAACACATCGGCGCCGTGCATATCGGCGCAAACGAAAGGAACGCCGTTAAAATACGGAAGCACCTCCGAAAAACTGCCGCACAGCATTATGTCGGTAAAGAATATCCCGCTCATGCTCGCGCGCACGGCCTTCGGAGAGAACGGATCGGCGCAATTTACAAGGTATATATCCTCATACCCCGCAGCATTAGCCGTCCTTATTATAGTACCGACATTCCCCGGGTCCTGCAGACCGTCCAGTAGGACGCTGCGGCCGCGCGGAGAGTGCAAAGCGCAGCCGGGAATTTTCACCGACGCTATCACGCCCTGCGGCGACTTCTCGTCGGAGATAAATTCGTAGACGGCACGCGCCACCTCCGTGGCGGAAGGGAACTGCGGCAAATAATCTTTTGTGCACATCAGCGCCGTTATTTCGCAACCGGCGGCAATGCACTCCGAAACCATCTTTACTCCCTCGACGAGATATTCGCCGCGCTCCTTTCTGAACTTCTTTTCTTTGAGCGCCGCCATCGCCTTAACTTTCGGGTTGGATCTTGATTCTATTATCATAAAAAAGTAAAAAATTAAGCCTGTGTTTCAAGGCTTAATTTGATATGCTTTGCGCAGAAATGCGCTTAAACTGCAGCTTTAGCCTTTTCTGCAAGTGCGGCGAATGCCGCCGCGTCGTTTACGGCGAGGTCTGCAAGAACTTTTCTGTTGAGGTTGATGCCGGCAACTTTAAGACCGTGCATAAATTTGGAATACGAAAGGCCGTTGATTCTTGCTGCAGCGTTTATCCTGGCGATCCAGAGGCTGCGCATATCGCGCTTCCTGAGCTTTCTGCCCTTGAACGCATAGTTCAAAGACTTCATCACAGCTTCACGGGCGATCCTGTAAGACTTTGACTTGTTTCCGAAATAACCTTTGGAAAGGCGGAATATTTTTCTGCGCTTTTTAAGCGCGTTTACTGATCTCTTAATACGCATACGGTTTTAACCTCCTTTAGTCCTTGTAGGGAATCATTGACCTTACGGTTGATTCCTGCGTGGTGGAAACTAACGTATTTTTACGCAAATTTCTCTTTCTCTTTCTGTTCTTGGTTTCTGCCTTATGGTTCTTACCGCCGTGCGCCCTCTTAACCTTACCGGTTGAAGTCAGCCAGAAACGCTTTTTTGTGCCGCTGTGGGATTTCTGCTTAGGCATATTTATAACCTCCGATGATATTTTTAAAATTTAAAATGAGCAGTTCAAGCCTTTACGGGAGAGAGCATCATTATGATATTTCTTCCCTCTGTGGTAGGCTTTTTATCCATTACCGCCTTTCCGCCGAGACCTTCGAAAAAGTTCTCCATGACCTTTACGCCCTGGTACGAGCGGGAATTTTCCCTGCCCTTCATGCGGATCGACACCTTGACCTTATTGCCAGCCTCTAAAAATTTGAGGCACTGCTTGGTCTTGACAGCGATATCGCCCACGTCTATTGTCATGGAAAGCCTTATCTCTTTGAGCTCTACAATGGTCTGGTTTTTGCGGTTTTCCTTATCCTTTTTCGCCTGCTCGTACTTAAACTTGGAATAGTCCATTATCTTGCATACGGGCGGGTTGGCCGTGGGGGAAATTTTTACAAGGTCGAGCTCCTGGTCATAGGCAAGCCTCTGCGCCTGCGCCGCGCTCATAACTCCGAGCATCTGTCCGTCTGACGCGATAACTCTCACTTCCCTGTCGCGGATATCTTCGTTGATAGAATAGGAATCTTTGATAACTTTTTACCTCTCATTTTATTTGCCGCAAAAAATAAGCGGCTTGCAAAAGCAAACCGCAATAATGACCTGAATATGCGCGCAAAGAAAGAGGCGCGAACAAGATGAAATCATTATGAGCCGACACAGACTATCCGTACGGCGAAAGGTTTTGCCTTTGCTTACTTATTGATAATACAATAAGCCGCGCAAAATGTCAAACGATTTTATCTTGTTTATCCGACATTTTTTATAAATTTTGCATGCCGGCGCAACTTTTGTATACCGGCACAACGCGCGCGGGACAAATGTTTTAAAAGATGACCCTATCCCTGTCCTGCTTTGCAACCATCTCGACAAACTCGTCGGCACCCATGGTAGTCTTTTCCTCGACGCCGCGCTTGTTCACGTTGACGGTGCCGTCGCGCTCCTCGGCGTCGCCGACTACGATGACATAGGGAACCTTTTCGAGCTTGGCCTCCCTTATTTTGTAGCCTATCTTCTCGTTTCTGCCGTCCATCTCAACGCGCAGGCCGCTGGCGCGCAGCTTTTCGCAGACAGAGTCCGCGTAGTCCTTCGTCCTGTCAGTTATGGGAAGCACCTTAACCTGGACGGGGGCGAGCCATACGGGGAATTTGCCCGCAAAGTGCTCAATGAGTATGCCGATGAACCTCTCTATAGAGCCGAAGATCGCGCGGTGTATCATAATGGGGCGGTGCTTTTCGCCGTCCTCGCCCACATATTCAAGCTCGAAGCGCTGGGGCATCTGGAAGTCGAGCTGAATGGTGCCGCACTGCCAGGTCCTGCCTATGCTGTCCTGCAGGTGGAAGTCGATCTTAGGGCCGTAGAATGCGCCGTCGCCCTCGTTTATTTCATATTCGAAACCGAGCTCGTCAAGAGCCTTTTTGAGCGCGTCGGTGGCCATGTTCCACTCTGCCTCTGTGCCCATACTGTTTTCGGGGCGGGTAGAGAGCTCCACCTTATACTTAAAACCGAACTGCTTGTATATTTGGTCAGTGAGCCTCACAACACCCTTGATTTCGTCGGTTATCTGTTCGGGCAACATGAAAATGTGTGCGTCGTCCTGGGTGAAGCAGCGCACGCGGAAGAGTCCGTGCAGCTGACCGCTCTTTTCATGGCGATGGACAAGACCCATTTCGCCCATCCTTATGGGCAGATCCTTATAACTGTGGGGCTGAAGCTTATAAACAAGCATGCCGCCGGGGCAGTTCATGGGCTTTATAGCGCAGTCCTCGCCGTCTATCTTTGTGGTATACATATTCTCTTTGTAGTGATCCCAGTGGCCTGAAGTCTCCCAAAGAGAGCGCGTCAAAATTATGGGAGTCTGAATCTCGACATATCCTTCCTTTCTGTGCAGCTCGCGCCAGTAGTTAGTGAGCGTGTTTTTGAGCACCATGCCGTTGGGAAGGAAGAACGGAAAGCCCTTACCCTCGTTTAAAAGGGCGAACAACTTGAGCTCCTTGCCGAGCTTTATGTGGTCGCGCTTTTTAGCCTCTTCGAGCATGTCGAAATAGGCTTGCATATCGTCCTTTTTGGCGAATGCAACACCGTAGATCCTTGTAAGCATCTTATTCTTCTCGTTGCCGCGCCAGTAAGCGCCGGCAATCGACGTGAGCTTGAAAGCTTTGATCTTGCCCGTCGAGGGAAGATGGGGTCCGCGGCACAGGTCGGTGAACGCCCCCTGCTTATAGAATGAAATCACCGAATCATCGGGCAGATCGTTTATAAGCTCGACCTTATATTTTTCCTTATACTTTGACATGAGCTCAACTGCTTCTTTGCGCGGCAGTTCGAAACGAGCTATCGGAGTATCGGCTTTGATTATTTTATGCATCTCGGCCTCAATCTTTTCAAAGTCATCCTGCGTTATAGGCGTGTTGAAATCAAAGTCGTAGTAAAAGCCGTTTTCGATTACGGGTCCAATCGCAAGTTTACAGGTAGGAAAGATATTTTTCACTGCCTGGGCAAGTACGTGCGCGCAGGTATGGCGGTAAACCTCCAGTCCCTCCTTATCCTTGAGAGTGACAATTTCAAGCTTATCACCCTCTTTGAGCTCATGCGAAAGGTCGCAAAGTTTTCCGTTGACTTTTGCGGCAACAGCATTTCTCGCCAGACCTTCCGAAATTGCCGAAGCCGCGTCGGAACACCTTGCGCCGCCGTCAAGTACCAGTTGATCCCCGTTTCTGAGAAAAATCTTCATGATATAACCTCTCCTGAATTTTCATCGTAAATAAATAAAAACGTCCTTAAACAAGCCGAATACGGCTGAGTTTAAGGACGCAAAGTTCGCATTTGCGCGGTTCCACCTTAATTGTCATAATGACCGCTTATAAGTTGTCGCCGAACGTATGCGAAGTGGTTTCCCGCTACCCTGTCCGCCTGCGGAACTTGCAGCCAAAGGCTCCGCTCTCTGTAAGGCGCACGGACGATACTTGTCTTCCAGTTCGGTATATCTATGATATTATTTTTTGAAGAGTTTGTCAACAACTTTAATGCACTACGAGGCATGAAAATATTTGCTAAAAACGGCCCGATTATGTATAATGATACACAGTAAATCATAAGGGACAAAGTTATGGCTTATACAAATTTTAACGAAGTTGAAAAAAAATGGATAGATTATTGGGATAAGAACGGCACGTTCCATACCGATCTGCACGACTTTTCCAAGCCCAAATACTATGTGCTGGATATGTTTCCCTACCCTTCGGGCGCGGGCCTGCACGTCGGCCACCCCGAGGGCTACACCGCCACAGACATCATCGCCCGCATGAAGAGAATGCAGGGATATAACGTACTTCACCCCATCGGGTTCGATTCCTTCGGCCTGCCCGCGGAGCAGTACGCCATAAAGACGGGCAACAACCCCGCCGATTTCACTCAGAAGAACATTGAAACGTTTACCTCGCAACTGAAGATGCTCGGCCTTTCGTACGACTATACCCAGACAGTTTCCACATGCGATCCCGCCTACTACAAATGGACGCAATGGATATTCAAACAGCTCTATGAGGCAGGACTCGCGCGGTATATCGACACCCCCGTCAACTGGTGCGAAGAGCTGGGTACAGTGCTTGCCAACGACGAGATAATCGACGGCAAGAGCGAGCGCGGCGGCTACCCGGTAGTGCGCAAAAACATGAAGCAATGGGTCATCGACATAAACAAATATGCAGAAAGGCTTTTGGACGGTCTGGACGAGATAGACTGGCCAGAGGCCTCAAAAACTGCCCAGCGCAACTGGATAGGCAAATCGGTGGGAGCGAACGTCGACTTTGCCGTGGACGGCACCAATGAGAAATTCACTGTGTTCACCACACGATGCGACACGCTCTTCGGCGCAACCTACTGCGTACTCGCACCCGAACATATACTTGTGGACAAGATTACCACGCCAGACAGACGTGATGAGATAGAGTCCTATAAAAAGGCATGCGCGCACAAATCTGAACTTGAAAGAACGGAGCTCAACAAGGAAAAGACCGGCGCATTCACTGGCGCTTATGCGATAAATCCCGTCAACGGAGCGAAGGTCCCCGTCTGGATAAGCGACTATGTGCTCACTTCTTACGGTACGGGCGCCATTATGGCCGTACCCGCGCACGACACGCGCGACTATGAATTTGCCAAAAAGTTCAACATTCCCATCATTCAGGTGCTTGAAGGCGGCGATATCTCCAAGGAGGCGTTCACGGGCGACGGCCTGCACATAAATTCCGCCTTTTTGAACGGTCTGAACAAGCAGGACGCGATAGACAAGATGGCCGAATGGCTGGTTGAGCACAACTGCGGACACAAGACGGTATCATACAAGCTGCGCGAATGGATATTTGCGCGCCAGCGCTACTGGGGCGAACCCGTGCCCATAGTCCATCTTGAGGACGGCAGAGACGTTGCGCTCAAAGACGAGGAACTCCCCCTCACCCTTCCGCTTATGAAGGATTACAGGGCGCGCGGCGGAAAGGCGCCCCTCGACAACGCCACCGAATGGGTAAACGTTGAGATAGACGGAGTAAAGGGCAAGCGCGAAACGGCGACCATGCCTGGCTCTGCAGGCTCTTCATGGTATTTCCTCCGCTATTGTGACCCCCACAACGACAAGGAATTTGCCAACTACGAGCTTTTAAAGCACTGGATGCCCGTAGACTTCTACTGCGGCGGCAAGGAGCACCTTGTGGGCCACCTTCTGTATTCCCGCTTCTGGAACAATTTCCTGTACGACAAAGGCTACGTCCCCTGCAAAGAACCGTTCAAAAAGCTCTTCCACCAAGGAATGATACTCGGCGAAGACGGCAACAAGATGTCGAAATCGCTTGGCAACGTGATAAACCCCAACGATATCGTGCGCGACTACGGCGCAGACGTTTTGAGAATGTATGAGATGTTCATGGGCCCCGTCGCCGACACGAAGCCCTGGAACACAGCCAACATCGAGGGCGTCAAAAAATTTATCGACAGGATACACAGGCTGTATTTTGAACTGAACGCCATCTCCGGCGAGTCAAACAAAAATCTTGAAAAGATCTATAACCAGACAGTAAAAAAGGTCGGCGAGGACTATATGGCTCTCAAGGTCAACACCGCCATTTCACAGATGATGGTGTTCATAAACGCGGTATATAAAGAAGTCGGCGAGGGGCGTCCCTTCCCCCGCGAATATGCCGAGGGCTTTATAAAGCTCATAAACCCCGTTATACCCTTTATAACCGAGGAAATATGGCACACAGTTCTGGGACAGGAAAATACTATAACTTACGAAAAGTGGCCTGAATTTGACGAGAGTAAATGCGGCGAAGATACATTTGAATATGCCGTTCAGGTAAACAGCAAAATCAAAACCAAACTCAATATTCCCGTCGACATGCCAAATTCCGAGATCGAAGCGCTCGTAAAGGCAAATGCAGACATAGCGCCCCTCATAGACGGCAAGCAGATAAAGAAGTTTATCATAGTGCCCAAGCGCCTTATCAATATTATAGTTTAAAATCCGGTTTGAAAATGACGGGTCGGCGCGGCAGATTCCTGCCGCGCCGACCCGTCATTTTCCACTGAAAAAAATGCGGAGGCAACGCCTCCGCACAATTATTTATATCAAAGAGTTTCCAAAACTTTAGCAATGTCGCCGACAGTCTTGATTTCGGCAACCTTGTCTTCGGGAATAGTTTTGCCCGTCTTTTCCTCGAGGCCCATTAAAAGCTCAACAACATCGAGCGAATCGGCGCCGAGATCTTTGATAATATCAGTATCAGGTGTTATTGTAGAAGGATCGACGTCAAGCTGTTCGCCGAGCATCTTTGCTATTTCTTCCAACATAAATCGTAACCTCCGAGTTATTTCATTGCAAATAAATTTTACAATATGATATTACAATTGTCAAGTCAATTTGTGATTTTTTTTACCTGCTTGAGCGAAAGTCCTATACGCTGTTTCTTCACATCCACGCTTATCACCACGGCTTTTACCTGCTGACCGACCTTCAACACATCGGAAGGGTGTTTTATATAACGGTCAGTGATCTCAGATATGTGTACAAGGCCATCCTGATGCACGCCGATATCTACAAAAGCGCCGAAGTCGATTACGTTACGCACCGTCCCGTCGACGACCATACCCACCTGCAGATCCTCTATTCCCATTATATCCTTGCGCAGTTTAGGCGCGGGGAGTGAATCGCGTATGTCCCTGCCGGGGCGGAGAAGCTCGGTTACAATGTCGCGCAGAGTCGCCGCATCGAGCTCAGCGTATTCGGCAGCCTTCTGCTCGCCGAAGGTCTTTATCTTCTGCGGCAACTCGGCAAGCCCGCCCGCCTTTACATCATCTTCGGTATAGCCGAACAGCTTTAACAGTTTTTCGGCCTTTTTATATGATTCGGGATGCACGGCGGTATTATCAAAGATGTTGTCGCCGCCCGGTATGCGCAAAAAGCCCGCACACTGCTCATACGCCTTTTCACCCAGCCTCTTTACTTTCAAAAGCTGCGAGCGGCCGGTAAATTTTCCGTTCGATTCGCGATACGCCACAATATTTTTTGCAATACCGGAATTAAGTCCGGCAACATGCTCCAAAAGCGATGCGCTGGCGGTGTTAAGGTCAACGCCTACGCTGTTTACACAATCCTCGACCACGCCGCCGAGAGCACTGTCGAGCCTCTTCTGATCGACATCGTGCTGATACTGCCCCACGCCTATCGACTTAGGGTCGATCTTAATAAGCTCTGCAAGCGGGTCCTGAAGCCTGCGCGCAATGGAGATAGCCGAACGGACGTTAAGGTCGTAGTCGGGGAACTCCTCGGCGGCAAGCGGGCTTGCGGAATACACACTGGCGCCCGCCTCATTTACCACCATGTAACTCACGTCGCGGTCAACCTCTTTCAAAAGGTCGGCAACAAAGATCTCCGTCTCCTTGCTTGCCGTTCCGTTGCCTATAGCGATAATATCTACACCGAATTTATTTATGAAGTTTTTTACAATTTTCTTTGCCTCTTCAATCTTATTGAAGGGCGGAACGGGGTAAATGACCGAAGTTTCAAGCACCTTGCCAGTCTCGTCAACTACTGCGACTTTGCAACCCATTCTGTAGCCGGGGTCAAGTCCGAGGGCAACCTTACCCTTTACGGGCGGCTGCAAAAGCAGCGGGCGCAGATTTACCTCAAACATCTTTATGGCCTGCTCGCCCGCTCTTTCGGAAAGTGAGGCGCGCACTTCGCGCTCTATGGACGGCTCTATCAACCTGTCATAGCCGTCGTCGGCGGCTTCTTTTATAAGCTCTGCGCATGCGCCATCGGAATGAACGTATTTGGCCGAACAGACACGCTTTGCAAGATCGGGATTGAAGTAGAGCTTTACCTTAAGGCAGCCCTCCTTTTCACCCCTGTTTACGGCAAGCACGCGGTGATTCTTGATTTCAGGCACGATCTCTGCATAATCGGCGTACATAGCGTATGTTCCCTTGCCGTCATCGTTGACCATCTTCGACTGAAGTTCGCCGTGATTTTCAAACAGCTCACGCAGCTTTTTTCTGAGCTCAGCATTATCGGAAATGATCTCGGCAATTATATCCTTTGCGCCGTTTATGGCAGACTGACTGTCCGGCACGTTCTTCTCCTCATCTATGTACTTATCTGCCTCAACATAAGGATCGCCCTCCTGCACAAGAATAAAGTCTGCAAGTCCCTGCAGTCCGCGCTCAATCGCAACCGATGCCCTCGTCTTTTTCTTCTGCTTATAGGGACGATAGACGTCCTCCACCTCAGTCATTGTTATACAAGCTTCAATGGCGGCTTCGAGCTCCTCTGTCATCTTGCCTTGATCGGTTATTGACTTACGCACTTCTTCCTTACGCTTTTCAAGATTTTTTAGGTATTCATACCTGTCAACAAACTGCCTTAAGATCTGGTCGTCTATGGCTCCCGTCATCTCCTTGCGATAGCGGGCGATGAACGGTATTGTATTGCCCTCGTCCAAAAGATTCACGATATTGTTTGCATGTTCAGGTTTGAGATTGAATTCGGTTGTAAGTTGATTGATGATATCCATAAGTTAAATTTCCCGTAAAAACTTTTTCATATTCAAATGCGGCCTGCAGTCACAAAAATAAAGGCTGAAAACCGCGTAAAAGTTTTTCTTGACTATTTTAAATAAAAACGGCCGTTAAGTCAATACTTTTTTACAATTTTGACGTCTTAAAATTTAAACGCCAACGCTTCTTGCGCAATGCAACCGGCGACAGACCGTTCTGTTATCGTCAGCCACGCAGAGCTTTAAGCTCGGCTTTACGCTCAGCACTGACGCGAAAACTATCGCACGCCTTAGATATGGCCTTATTTTTAACATTTATGTCACACGTAGTACTGTGCAAATATTTAAAACCAGCCTCATAATATTTTATGAGAACCTCAGCAAGCAGCCATGCCGCTCCCATAACAACGTAATACTTATCCGGGTTGCAACATGAAATACTTTCAAATATGAACGGCAGATACTTTTCCTCCACGTAAAACGAGAGCAAGATCCTCAGCGAAAACCTGCGCGCATACTCGCCTCCGTTGTAATACCCATCTCCTGCAGCAAGGTATTTTTTTATGTATAGGATAAAGTCGTCCCTGCGCTTTTTTATACATTGCGGCGTAAACAAGTCGCAGAGCGCCCAGTCGGTTATCAGCCGCACACAATCGTCCAGCACTGCGACAAAGTCGTCGTAAGGTAGTTGCGCGGCAAGCGTCAGTTTTAAAAACACAACTTCATAGTATTCGTTGGGAAATTGCGTAAAAAGTTCATATTTTCCGCTGTATTTTTTTGCAAGCTTTCTAAGTTGCGGCGTACGAACGCCGAGAATTTTGAGTTCACCGTCGCGGATGATCCTCCTCTGAAAGTCAGCAAAATCAACCTCGGAAATGCTTTCTAATTCTTCTAAAAGTTCGTAATATTTAACCATGATTATTTCAAACTGTCCTTTGTGCGCCAAACACCGAAGATAACGCACGCACCCATTCGCCTGCGTCGCACCGTGTATTTGCAGGGCTGGTAGATGGCAATTTTATGTACGGTACGGAAATGCCGCCATAAAATTTATTAAATATCTCAAATGCTTTCCCGCCGTTTAATAATATCAGTTCTATCGTACTTACAGACAAAACTTCGCGTAGGTCTGCGACTTTATAGTTCTTTATCGAAGAGTCGCTCGACCCCTCAATCTCGCATTCAATTACCATGTCCCAGAGCGCAACATGATTTTTATGCAGAAAAGCAATTTTATCAGGCGTACTCTCCGGTATGTCCTCTTTGAAAAAACCGCAAAGTATCTTCCAAAAACGGTTTTGTCTGTTCCCGTAGTAAAACTCTACCTGCCGGCTCTTTACCGACGGAAAGCTGCCAAGTATCAGAACACGGCTGTTTTTATCGAAAACGGGCAAAAAACCATATTTTATGTCCCACATAGTATTTTATATTTCAAGCGGCTTGTCCACTTTACCCACAACAGCGGCCGCCATACGCGACTCGTCGAAGCCGATATCTATGGCGTTGAACACATCGTCCATAGTAACAGCGTTTACCTTCTCTATCCTATCTTCAAAGTCGTACAGTTTGCCGCTGTAGATAAGTTCCTTTCCATATAAGAGCATCTGAGAGCTGGTGCTTTCCTGCGCAAAGATAGACGAGGACTTTAGCTGTTCCTTGCCCCTTATAAACTCCTCCTCCGTCAAATCCTTGCGTTTGATTTCCTCTATGCATTTGTATATAGCATCTACAGACTTTTTATAATTCCCTGCATTGACGCCTGCATACACCACCAGAGTGCCTGTATCGGCATATGCTGTACTGTATGAATACACAGTATAGGCCAGTCCGAGCTTTTCGCGTACTGTCTGGAAAAGCCGCGAGCTCATACTGCCGCCCAGAACAGAATTCATGACCAGAGTAGCATCATAAAACTTATCGTATCTCTTTACCGAAGGATAGCCAATAGCTATGTGTATCTGTTCTATATCCTTATATTTTACGAGAGAATTATGTTTGGCCAGAGCTTCTACCTTTCTTTCGTCCTTTTCCGAGGCGGGAACAGAGGCAAAATACCTTTCGGCAAGCTCTTCGGCAAGAGCGATATCTATATTGCCGGCCATGGAAATGACAATATTGTCGGCCGTGTAGCGGCTCTTCATATACGCCTTTACGTCATCCGCAGTGAAACCGCTCACATTTTCACGCTTGCCGAGAATATTCCTGCCGTATCCCTCGCGCCCGTAATAAGCCTCGCCAAGGAGGTCGAGACAAAGATCATCGGGCGTATCCTCATTCATATTTATTTCCTCGATGATAACACCCTTTTCGCGCTTGATCTCTTCTGCGGGAAATATGCTGTTTAAAAACAGGTCGGCAAGTATCTCAAACGCCTTCGCTGCGTTGTCGGTAGTCGACTTTGCATAGTAACATGTGAGATCCTTGCCCGTAAAAGCGTTCATCTGAGCACCTATTCTGTCCATTTCGTCAGATATGGCGAACGCTGAACGCGTCTTTGTGCCCTTAAACATCATGTGCTCGATAAAGTGCGAAATACCGTCCTCGCGCTCGCTTTCTACATATGCACCCGTGCCCACGAGCACCCCCATGGAGACAGACATCAACCCCTCCATGCGCTTTACTACAAGCCTGATTCCGTTTTTAAGCTGTTTATAATGTACCATCTATTCTCCTAAACTGCACGAAACCGTACAGGCGGCAAAGCCGCTGTTTCCTATGTAATTCAATATTGAAGGAAGAGCCCTTACAGTACTCTCCGTGGGATGCATCAAAACGAAGTCCCCGCCCTGCAACCCGTTTGTCGCGCGCGAAACTATCAGATTCACATCGCTGTCGCGCCAGTCGATAGTATCTTTGCTCCACATTATCACTTTTAAACCGAGCTCCAGACAGGCACTGACCGTATAGTCGTTGAATGCCCCGGATGGCGGAGCGAATAGCGATATATTCTGGCCGCATATCATATTCAGAAGTTTTACGCTCGGTGAAATCTCGGCGAGATTTTCCTCGTAAGAGAGCGCGGAATGGTCCTTATGGAAATAGCCGTGACTTGCTATTTCATGTCCGCGCGCAAATATTTCGCGCACGCAGTCCACATTGTCGTCCGCCCAGCAGCCGCCTATAAAAAACGTGGCTTTTGCGCTATATTCATCTAGCACATCCAGAATTTCAAGCACCTCGTCCGTGCCCTGATAGACGTTGAACATCAGACTTACCGAGCTCTCCGATTCAGAGCGGTATATTACGTTTCCGTCGCCGTCCGAAACCGTCACTGCGCTACCGCCTGCAAAGCCTACTACCGCCGTGACAACGATTATGGCACAGATGAGCAGATTTGTTACAACCATTATGACCTTGTTCTTCAACAGTTTACCCCGATTAATCAAATACTATTTATATAATATTATGTTCGGGGCGCAATATTGCATCTGAAGAAGATGTCAAATGCCTATTTTTTAGTCTAACACCCGCTCTGCTGCACTCATTGTGCATATTATTTAAGTTTTACAAACGTCACACCCGTCTCACCCTCGCCGTATTTACCGAGGCGCAAACTGCCGACATTTTTATGCCGCTTCAGGTGCTCCCAAATTGCTTTGCGTAACCTGCCTGTCCCGACGCCGTGAATGATTTTTACCTCTTCAAGATTATCGGTCACGGCCTTATCGATAAAATTATCGACTTCATAGAGCGCCTCCTCTACGGTGAGTCCGAGCACGTTGATCTCGAGCACCGGCACGGAAGGCGCTATCTTACGCACAACACGAACATTGCCGGCCGCCTTACTTTTATGCCTGTCGGACCCTATCACAAGAAGATCGGCAAGTTTGCAGCGCAATTTCATACTGCCGCACGCAACTTCGGCCTCACCCTTACCCGGCGAAAAGAAGAGCACATCCCCCTCGGTCTGCATTGGCTTTATGAATACTCTATCTCCGACATGAAGGTTATCCTTTGCGGCAGGCGAATATGGCGTTTGTCGTTCAGGGGATTCTTCCGATTTAAACGCCGCGTCTTTTATCTTATTTTTAAGGGTACGCGCCTCTATGAGGTCGGCCTCAGAAAGCTCCGATTTTTTGAATATTTCTTCAATTTCTGCGAGCAATTCTTCCGCTTCTGCCGCGCGTTCATTGATTATGCGGCGGCTCTCCGCCTTTGCATTATTGAAAAGTTTTGCCCGCTCACGCTCAAGCTCGTCTGCGCGAGTCTCCGCAAGAGCTATCTTCTTTTTAAGTTCAGCGCGCAGCGCCTCGTTCTCCGCAACGAGCTGTTCGGCCTGTACCCTGCTATCCTCGGCCTTGCGTACGATATTTTCAAACGCACGTCCGCCTTCGGAGAGATAGGAGACGGCCTTATCCAGAATATCTTCGGGCAGGCCCATGCGCCTGCATATTGCGAGGGCGTTGCTCGACCCCGGCATTCCTATCTTTATCTTATAGAGCGGCTTCAAAGTGGCCGAATCGAACTCCATGCTGGCATTCTCTATGCCCTTTGCACCAAACGCAAACTCCTTTAAAGCAGTGAAATGCGTGGTAACTATTCCGCGGCAATCCGTGGAGAGCAATTTTTCAACCACCGCGCGCGCAAGCGCCTGACCCTCGTCCGGGTTGGTGCCGCCGCCCGGCTCGTCGATCAGCACCAGGCTTGACGAACTTACTCCATTCACAATTTCAATTATATTCTTTATGTGCGATGAGAATGTTGAAAGGCTTTCCTCAATGCTTTGGCTGTCGCCAAGGTCACAGAACACATTGTCGAACACTCCCACCGAACTGCCCTCGGCAGCGGGGATATACAGCCCGCACGCCGCCATAAGACAGAACAGTCCGACCATCTTTAAGGTGACGGTCTTGCCGCCCGTATTCGCGCCGCTTAAAAGCAGAAAGTTGTAGTCGCCGCCGAGCTCCACGCTCACAGGAACTATTTTGTTTTTATCTATAAGCGGGTGTCTGCCCTTTATTATATTTATATAGCC
The DNA here is from genome assembly GCA_018712405.1 of Candidatus Coproplasma stercoripullorum. GTDB lineage: Bacteria > Bacillota > Clostridia > Christensenellales > Borkfalkiaceae > Coproplasma > Coproplasma stercoripullorum. The sequence goes on along the minus strand of DVHB01000062.1, from coordinate 22,075 downwards.
GCGCCTGTTCGCATTTGGCTTTACAGCCTTCAACGCATAAGCGTACTGAGCGCGGGCATAGCAGCAGTCGAGCTCTGCGAGTATCTCCTCGTCCGCCTTTAGCTTATCGGCGATCGCACCGAAACGCGAGGAAAGGCTCTTTAAAATACGCTCGATTTCTTCGCGCTCGTCGATAGAGAGCGCTATAAGCTCGTTGTTCATCTCGAGCACATACTCCGGTTCGATAAAAAACGTTGCGCCTGTCTGCGAGCGGTCGTGCACGAAGCCGCGCACCCTGTTTTTGTATTCGGCTTTCACGGGAATGACAAATCGATCGTTGCGCATAGTGACCGTGGCATCCTGCAAAAAGGCCGCCGTGGGACCCGTTATATATTCAGTGAGTTTGGTGCGTATGCGCGCGTTGAGCGACTTTATCTTAGTGCGTATATCGAACAGCTTTTCGCTGGCGTGGTCGCTGAGTTCAGTGTCGGAAATTATGGCAAAAGTTACGTCATCCTCCAGACGCTGGTCATAATACAGCCGGGAACAGTCGGCCTTTAAAAGAACGATATCTTCATCCGCGAGAGAAAATACCGAATTCTGCGCAATGCGCGCCGAGTGGTTGAGGGCGTTGACCTGCCGCAATTCCCCGCACGAAAGAGCGCTTCCTTTCTTTGCACGGGCGAGCAGTTCATCCACGTCATCGAAAAATTCTATACCCGAAACTCCCGCCCTGAACAGCAGTTTGTCTGCCTCCTCCGTGCGCGCAAGCCTTTCGCGCACCTCCTCAAGGTCTGAAGAGGGCGCACACGACGCGATGAGCGACTTTGCCGAACCGAGCGCGGCGTATTCGGCGCACTTTGCGAGCACTTTATTGAGTTCAAGTTTTTCGAAAAATTGCGAATTCATTTTGGTAATTTTTATATCAGAAATTTATGCACAGTACAAATATGGCGCCTGATTAGCCGCAACAAAAAAATCAGAGCACGGGCGAATTGATGTGTCCGCGCGTTATATCGCCGAGCAAGTGTTTTACCGACCTGTCCTCCGACATTTCACGCGAAAGTTTTACTCCGTCGAGCAGAGTGAAATCACACAGGCGTCCTTCAGTATTTTCAGAATATAGATTTGCGCAGTTATACAACTCGAAACGGCAGGACGAAAGTTCGTAACGCTTCAGCGGGAATTTCCTGCCCGACTCGTCGGTGAGGGTATATACCCTGCGCCTGTCGCAGGCAGAGCATGTGCGGCCGAACGGGCAGTATATGAGGTCCATGACCTTTATGCCGCCCACGGAGAGCATGAATGCATTGCGCGTGCGAAGCGGCGCGGCCTCGCGCATGGAAAGTTCCTTTGAAATACAGAAATATTTTGCACACTCCGAAAGATACTTTGCGGCAAACGTATTTGAAACATTGTATCCCACCCCCGCAAAGAGGGGCATATTCTGCTCGCGCGCAAGGGCGATGCCGTAGTACCCCTCGCAATAGACGCCGTCAAAGAGCTTTAACGCGGGCTTCAGTTTTTCGATATCGTCCCCCCGTAAATATGCGGGCAGACAGAGATACTTCTCGCCATCAAAATCTTTTATCAGCGGAGCAAGGTCGGAAAAATAGTCGTCGGGCTTCAGAATACCGATATCCGCCTGCACGCCGTTCAAGTCAGAACAAATGACTGCCGTTTTTGTATTTACAATACAATCCGTCTCGGGCACGGCAATATCATCCTCGACATGGAATCGCTCTTTGAAAGTTATGAGCGACAGAAAATTTTCATAGGCAGCCCTGCGGAAGGCATTGAGCGCCGCCATGCCGAGATAAGGGTTGCCCTCAACCGCAACATCGCCGAAGGAAACGTCAAACGGCAGTTCGCCTACCTTGCGGAAACAATCGACTATATCCCCGGAAGTGAGCGGCCTGCTCTGCGCTGATCCAAGCCTTTCACCGCCAGTAAATTCACATCCGTTTATGCTAACTCGGGGATACTCACCCTCGGTAAACCGAGCAAATATATCGACTTTCAAAAGCCGCCTGCCCGACGTAAGCCGCTCGTTGAGCGCCGTATCGGTGGTCACAAAAACCTTGTCCCCGTTCTTGAGGCGCTTGGGCGTAACAATATAAAACCCGCCCTTACAGTCGCCGTCGTATGCGCCGCCGCACACCTCGCTGCCCGAACGCAGGATTTTAAAGCCGTCGCCCCTTTTAAAATGCTGTCCGCTCTCGCAGAGGGCCCGGCCGTTTACTATTTTAACCGTACCCACATATTCGCCCAAATGCCCCTGCACGGCAGGCGACAAAAAGCCCTTATCCTGTCCGAACGCCAGCCCCCTCGTATAATTACCGCGGTTAAAAGTGCGTCTGAGCGCGGAGATATCCCCCTTACCGCCGCAAAGTATAGCCCTGTAATAATTTACCGCGGCCGCGACGTATTCAGGGCGGCGCATGCGCCCCTCTATCTTGAAGGAATAAACTCCAGCGTCTTTCAGCTTCTTTATATTCTCCCCCGCGCACAGATCGGAGGGCGAGAGCCTGTACGCCCGCTCTTCAAAGCCATTGCGGTCTATTGAATAGAGCTTGCGGCATGGCTGTTTGCACCGCCCGCGGTTGCCGCTGTTGCCGCCCGCAAACGACGAGAGATAGCATTGCCCCGAAAAGCAGGTGCACAGCGCGCCCTGCACAAAAACTTCCGTCTCGATTATTTTTGCTATCCTTTCAATATCCTCAAACGCAGTCTCTCTCGCAAGTATCACGCGCGAAAAGCCGAACTCTTTTGCAAGGCGCGCACCGTATTCGTTGCACACGCCAGCCTGGGTGGAAAGGTGCAGCGTGATCTGCGGGAACGCTTCATGCACGGTCCTTCCTAAAAAAATATCCTGCATTATTATGGCGTCGGCACCGCAGTTCCATGCCGCCTTTACGGCAGACAAAAAGTTTTCAACCTCGTCCTGCTTTACAAGGGTGTTCATGGCGACATGCACCTTTACGCCGAAAACGGCGGCATAATTTATTATCTCTTTTAGCGCAGAGATATCAAAATTATCTGCCGATGAACGTGCCGAAAACTGCTTTAACCCAAGGTAGATCGCGTCGGCACCGCTGTTTATTGCCGCAATTGCGCTGTTTTTATCGCCTGCAGGGGCTAATATTTCACACATAGTACTATGCAAAACCGTATTTTTTGATAACATGGGCCACGCCGCCCTCATCGCACGAGGGGCAGACGTCGTCGGCATACTCTTTAAGTTCCTCTGTTGCGTTCATAACGGCCACGCCCGTCCCCGCCGCCTCGATCATGGGGAGGTCGTTCAAATTGTCGCCTATGGCGACGGTTTTATCAATGGGGATGCCGTAGTGTTCCGCAAGGAATTTTAAAGCCTCGCCCTTATCGTCGCCCTTGGGTGACACCTCCACTAAAACCGCCGCACTGTAAGTCACCTCGTACTTGTCGCCTATTTTCTTTACAAGGTATTCATAGAGCGGCAGCTTTTTATCGGGCATGACTACACTGACTATCTTCTGACAATAGAGCGCGTGCTCCCTTACGTAGTCCGACATGGCGCCGCTTATATGCCGCGCCGTAACGCCTGTTATGCTCTCATACATCTGCAGCATTTTATTTTCGGGAGGCAAAGTCGTGTACATGACGTCGTCGGCATAGGCATTTATGGCCTCGCCGTGCGATTCGAGCGTCTTGCAGATCTCCACCGCCTCTTCAAGTTTAAACCCGCCGTTGCGAATGATCCTGCCGCTCTCTATATCGGCGATCACCGTGCCCTGGTAGGCCGCGACAAGCCCCTTTAAGCCGAGCGAGCGCACCTGCGGAAGGATTGAGGCGAGCATTCTGCCCGTGCATACGGCAAATATGCCGCCTGCCGCAACGTAGTCATCAATTGACCTTCGCACGTCTTCAGGCACAGTCTGTCTTGTTGTAAGTAATGTTCCGTCGAAATCGGAGACGATAAGTCCACACTTTATCTTCATAATTTTTCGTTAAAATAGTCGTATATAGTCTTTGCGAGCACGGGACCTATGCCCTCGGTCTCGGCAAGTTCGCTCTCGCTTGCGTTCATAATCCTGTCTATAGTGCCGAATTTATCCAAAAGCGCCATCCGCTTCTTTTTGCCCACGCCGTCTATCTCCGAAAGCACGCTCTCCAGATTGCGCTTGGAATGCAGGTTCCTGAAGTAGGTTATGGCAAACCGATGCGCCTCGTCCCTTATCCTCTGCAACATCTTCAAGGCAAAATCTCGATGGTCTATCTTCACGCTCTCGTCGGAATTTAAAGTGAAGATCTCCTCCTCACGCTTTGCAAGCGAAATCAGCTCGATGCCACCGACATTCATGTCATTGAATATCTTTTCTACCGCCGAAAGCTGTCCCTTGCCGCCGTCAATTATGATGAGGTCAGGCTTAGGAAAACGATCCTCCTCGTCCGTACCTAACTTTGAAAGCCTGCGCATGAGGACTTCCTGCAGGGAGGCGAAGTCGTTGGCGCCCTCTACCGTCTTTATCCTGAAGCGGCGGTAGCTGTTCCTGTCGGCCTCGCCGTCAACAAAGACGACCATAGACCCCACTTTATCAACGCCGCTTATATTGGAAATATCGTAACATTCCATTCTGCGCGGATATTTTTCAAGCCCCAGCACGGCCTGTAGCCGTCTGCAGGCATTCACAGTCATATCGTCCTTATGTTTTATCTTGTCTATCGACTTTTCGAGATACTCGTGCGCGTTCTCCTGTGCCATTGAAAGCAGCTGTGCCTTTACGCCCTGCTTTGCAAAGGTTATCTTTACCGATTTATCGTATTTTTCCTTAAAAAACTCCTCTAAAAGTTCGCGCTCGCCTTCAAGACAGCTCTCTGTGATTATCTCCAAAGGCGGAAGTTTATTCGCATAGTACTGCGTAATGAACTGCGAGAGCGCCTCCGAATCGGAGGCGTGCGCATCCTCGAGCGCATAGCTCGTGCCGCCCTGCATTATGCCCTTGCGCGTTATCAGCACGTTGACGGCGGAATACAGATTGTTCGTTGTGTAGGCAATGACGTCCGCGTCGAGAAAATTGGAAAGCGAGGTGATCCTCCGCGCCTCGAGTTTTGAGAGCATATCTATCTTGTTGCGATAGTCGAGCGCAAGCTCAAAATTTTCACCTGCCGCCGCCGATAGCATCTTCTCCTTTAACAGCGCCTCTGCGTCTTTATAGTTGCCATCAAGAAAGCTGACGGCGCGCTTTACGCACGCAGCGTACTCCTCCTCTGTGCACCTGTGAGCGCACGGGGCGAGGCAGCGGCCTATGTGATAATTCAGGCACTCCCTCTTGGGCTTTTCGCCAATGGCGGTGTGACATAGCCTTATCTGAAATGTGAGCTGCAGAATCTCCAGTATATCCTTATAACTTACGCCGCCCATATACGGACCGTAGTAGCGCGCGCCGTCCCTTTTTACTTTTCGCGTGACATAAAAGCCTGGGAACTGATCGTGCAGGTTCACCCTTATATACGGGTAAGTTTTATCGTCCTTTAAAAGGATATTGTATTTGGGCTTATACTTCTTTATAAGATTGTTTTCAAGCGCAAGCGCGTCACGCTCGGTCTTGGTTATTATATAGTTGAAGTCGGCAATATTCTCCACCATGCGCATGACCTTGTCGGGCTTAGGCGTGGAGTGAAAATATTGTCTGACTCTATTTTTTAAGATACGCGCCTTGCCGACATAGATCACATTGGAGTACTTGTCGAGCATTATATACACGCCCGGATTGTCTGGCAGAAGTTTTAATTTTTCCCTTATTATATCCATAGTTCTGAAGTATACTGGCTCTTATATAATTATAGCATACAAGTGCGCATTTTTGCAATATTAAGCGCTTAAAAAACAGACAAATTACAAATAAATTGAACGAATGTAACAGGCAATACTGAAGGCCGCGGAAAAACCCGCGGCCTTCAGTTTCAGTGCCCCAAAAACTCGACGCCCTTTAACATCACGTCGTTCACCGTGTCGTTTATCAAACTGTAAAATATGATCTTTCCGTATCGCTCGCACTTGACTATGCCCAGATTTTTCAGCAGCCTGAGCTGATGCGATACGGTTGTCTGGTTTATGCCCAACACCCGCGAAAGATCAGTAACGCACATCTCGGAAATTGCCAAGGCCGAAAGCATGCGTACCCGCGTACTGTCGGCAAATACCGAAAAAAAGCAGACGATACCGTCCAGAACATCGCCTTCCGGTACATATTCCTTTATAAGTTCTTTGGTGCGCCTGTCGAGCAACATAGTGTCCTGTAATACATCCTGCATATAGCGCCTCCGCAAATCTGTTCTGACGAGGAAAAGCGGCACCGCCGCAACCTCTATTCAATTATAGCTTCACGTATGCAAATATGTCAAAATGTATTATTGGAGCATTATGTCACAAATAATATAACTTTGTCATTTACTCTCAAAAGAAGTGACTTTATAGCCAGCATCCTCCACCGCTTTTTTTATCTCCTCTTCAGAGAGCGGCTCGCGGGAGCGCATCACAGCGAGATTTTTCTTGAGTTTTACGTCCGCGCTTACCACACCGTGCACGGCAGAGAGCGCCTTTTCAACGCGGTTTGCACAATGTTCGCAGCACATACCCTCGATATTTACTATAGTTTTCATATATCCATCCTCCGATTTGTTATCAGATTTATTTTCAGAAATAACATCGCCCGCGACAATCTCAGAGTCGGCGGCCCTGTGCGTGCGCCTATTTTTAAAACGCAGCAGTCTGAGGGCGTTGAACACAACAAACAACGACGAAAGGCACATGCATATCGCCGCCCACATCGGATTGAACGTGAAGCGCTCGCCAAAGATCTCTACGTCCACCCACGAGAACACGCCCGCCGCAACGGGGATCATGATAATGTTGTAGATAAATGCCCAGAACAGGTTTTCCTTTATGTTGCGCACCGTCGCCTTAGAGAGCTCGAACATGTCGTCGAGCGTACGCAGATCCTCGCTGACGAGCACCACATCGGCGGAATCTATCGCAACATCAGTGCCCGTACCCATTGCTATGCCCACGTCGGCCTGCTTCAGCGCCGGCGAATCGTTTATACCATCGCCCACCATGGCGACATCGCCCCCCACCTGCTGAAGATTTGTAACCGCACGCAGTTTATCTTCGGGCATTACTTCGGCCATAAAATCATCTATGCCCACGCTCTCCGCTATGGCGCGCGCAGTATTTTCCTCGTCGCCCGTAAGCATGGCAACGCGCATCTTCCTGTCAACAAGCAGTGAAATGGCCTCCCTGCTGCCCTCTTTCAAGGTATCGGCCACAGCGATAAGCGCGAGCACCCTCTTTTCATCTGCAAGGTAGATGACCGTCTTACCCTGCTTTGAAAGAGAAAGTGCGGAGTCTCTGACTTCCTTTGTAATCTTTGAACCGGAAACAAGTTTTTCATTGCCGAGATAATACTTCTCACCGTCAACTTCGGCAACAGCTCCCCTGCCGACGATATATTCAAACGACTGCGCAGAAACGCCCTCGCCGACATAATCGACAATGCACTTTGCAAGCGGATGATTGGAGTTTTTTTCTATACCGCAGGCTATATTCAGCATTCTCTGCCTGTCAGTACCGAATGTGACTACATCAGTTACCCTCGGCTTGCCCTCGGTGAGCGTAGCTGTCTTGTCGAGGAGCACGGCATTCACGTCACACACCTTCTGCAGGCTCTCGGCATCCTTATACAGTATGCCGAGCGAAGCAGCTTTGCCCGTAGCAGTCATTATCGCCACGGGAGTGGCAAGGCCGAGCGCACACGGGCAGGACACCACTAGCACACTTATGGCGTACGTCACGCAATGTTCAGGCACGAACGCGCCGTCGATTATCAGCCATACGGCAAAGGTTATGAGCGCTATCGCCACAACTACGGGCACAAACACTCCCGCCACTTTATCGGCAAACTTTTGGATGGGCGGCTTTGACGCTCCGGCTTCGCGCACCATCTTAACTATCTTGGAGAGAGTAGTGTCCGCTCCTATCTTCTGAGCGCGCATCTTTATAACGCCGCTCTTGTTGAGCGCAGCCGACGTCACCGCGTCGCCTACCGTAACCTCTACGGGCAGACTCTCGCCCGTTATGGCCGATTTATCCACAAAGGTGCTTCCCTCGGTTATAACGCCGTCAACCGGGATATATTCTCCCTGCTTTACAATGACGATATCGCCGACAGACACCTGAGATACAGGAACTTCGACCTGCTCACCGTTTACTTCTTTTGTAACCCTGTCGGGCGCAAGTTTTAAAAGCTTTTCTATCTCACTGCCCGTACGGCGCTTCGACTTTTCTTCCAGCCACTTGCCGACAGTCACAAGCGTGAGTATGGTGCCCGCCGACTCAAAGTACAGATTCATCGCATAGCCGTGCGCCGTCTCTGAATGGGGATCGATAAATATAAGTATCATCAACACGAATGAATATACAAACGACACACCCGCACCCAAAGACACGAGCGTATCCATATTGGGTACTTTTTTAAACAGCGCCTTGGTTCCGCTGGTGAAGAATTTGAAATTCACACCTATGATTGCGGCCGTTAAAATACATTGATAAAAGGCAAACCACTGCGGGTTGACCGAAGGGTCCATAAGGCCCAGCGGAAGGCCGGCCATGTGGCCCATTGACACGACTAACAGCGGAATTAGTATGCACAGTGAAACTATAAACCTTATGAACAGCTTTCTGTCCTGACGGTCCTCCTTTCCCTGCGGCTGTTCCCCCTCGCGGTACACTCCGTACCCGAGTTCCTTGACCGCGTTGAATATATCCTGTTCGGAGACGGTTGTTTCATCGAAATCGACGGTCATACGCTTGCCCATAAGGCTGACATCGACCGAACTTACACCCTCCATCTTCCCGACCACTCTCTCTATGCCCGACGAACACGCCGAGCACGTCATGCCCGTGACAGCATAAGTATTTTTCACATTGACCTCTTTTGCCGCGCACTGGCTGTCTGCGGCGCGACGTTAATTCCTACTTTTTTTATATGATTTAATTATAGCCGTACAATGCCTGATTGTCAACATTTTAACGCTAAATTGATTGCACAAGACAGAAAAAGAGCTCTGCGCCAATCGCAGAGCTCTTTATAAAGGCAATATTGGCCTTACTTATTCTTTTCAGCGTTTGCAAGAATATCGGCAAGTGAAGTAGAAACGGAAGCACCTTCGCTCCAGTTGCTCATCTCGCCGTCGTCCCTTCTGGGAGCCCTGCGCCTTGCAGGCCTCTCTTCACCGTCTTCACGGGGAGCACGGGGTTTGCGCTCGGCTTCGGGAAGAAGCGCCTTTATGGAGAGATTCATCTTCTTTGCGGCGGTATCGAGAGCCATGATCTTTGCGTCAACCTCGTCGCCTACGTTCAGAACGCTTGCGGGAGTCTCGATCCTCTCATGACTTATCTGAGAAACGTGAACGAGACCGTCGATTCCCTTCTCAACCTCTACAAATGCTCCGAAAGGAACGATTCTAACAACCTTTCCGTGAACAACGTCGCCTACAGCATACTTTTCAGCTGCAAGATCCCAAGGCTGGGGCTGGAGCTGCTTGTAGCCTATAGAAACTTTTTTGTTCTCTTTATCTACCTTCAAAACAAGGAAGTTATACGTCTTGCCTATCTCTAAAACGTCGGTAACGTTGTCGATACCAGTCCATGAAAGATCGGAGATGTGGGCAAGGCAGTCGAAACCGTTAACAGACACGAAAGCACCGAAATCTGTTACCCTTTCAACTTTTCCTTCAACGGTATCGCCGACATTGATAGAGGCAAAGAAAGCCTCTTCCTTTGCGGCCTTTGCAGCCTCGCGTGCGTCCTTCTCTTCCTGAAGTATAACTCTCTGGGAAGCGATTATCTCCTTCCTTCTGCTATCCTTCTTGATCTCCAAAGCGCGGAGCCTCAAGGTTTTACCCTCGTATTTGGAGAGATCCTTTACATAGCCGGGACGAATCTCTTTTGCGGGAACAAACACCTGATATGTGCCCATATTTCCAACAAGGCCACCCTTGTTATACCCTGTGCAGGTAATGGAGAACTCCTTTCCTGCGGCAATCTCTGCACTGAGCGCTTCCTCTTCCTGAAGAAGCTTTATCATCTTCTGCGAGAGCTTCAAAGAGGGACGAAGTTCAACGACGAGCAAATCGATCTGTTCGCCGACTTTACCTGCATAATCGGCAGCGCTATACACATCACAGTCGAGCTCTTCCTTGGGAAGCAATATCTCCGACTTGGAGAAAGGAAGCAAAATTTTTATGCCATCATCCGTAGCTTCCGATATGGTAGCCTTAACTATCTGCCCCTTCTTGAACTTCGACTCGCTGTCGATCTTGGCAACTACAGCATCCATAGGATTTAAAGGAGCTTCCTCCTTTGCCTCTACCTTTGCGGATGCCTCTTCAACAACCGCTTTCTCTTCGGCGGGTGCCGTATCTGACGAAACTTCGGAAACAGCTTCAGCCGCTTCGGCTACAACTTTTTCTTCTTCGGCAGACTCGGTTGCCTTAACTTCTGTGCTAACTTCTTCCATCTTTAAAAGAACCTCCCGGGTTTGGGCATCCGGGGTTGATGCCCCTGAAACGATACCTACATTTGAAAAATTTTTTAATTTGGCGTAATCGAAATCGTCGGCGTTTGCCAGCCTGAATACGTTTGCGCACTTCTTTGAAGCTACCTCGAACAGCTTGTTTGTGTTACTGCTGTTGAGTCCGCCTATAACAAGTACTGCATCGCATTCGGCGGCAATCTTCTCTGCCTCCGCTTGACGTCCTATAGTAGTATAACAAATAGTTTTAAAAACGGCAACTGTTTTTTCACGCTGTTTTTTTATATTTTCTATTATTTTTTCAAATTTCTCTACCGAAAAGGTGGTCTGGCACACAACGATAACGTCTTTCCCGTCAAAGTCGGGCAATTCCGCATTCTCGGAATTTATGACGTAAGCGGAGTTATCACACCAGCCCAGAAGCCCCTTAACTTCCGGATGAGCCGCCTCTCCTATAATGACGATTGCTTTTCCCTGCGCGTACTGTTCGCTGACAATGCGCTGCGTCTTTCTTACAAATTCACAAGTGCAGTCCAGGATCTTTATGCCGCGCCGCGCACATTCGCCGTAATAACATTCCGGCACGCCGTGCGAACGAAATATGACCGTGGCGCCGTCGGGCACCTCTTCGAGCGACTCAACCGACTTAACTCCGCGCTTTTCTATGCTTTCTATCACCTCTTTGTTATGGATGATCTCGCCTAGAACATAGGTGTCGCGACCGTCCGCACCCATCGCAGTATCTACCGCGCGGCGCACCCCAGAACAAAAACCGCTGTTTTTCGCAAGAATGACATTCATTTCTCGGACCTGTCTGATTTTTTCTGTTTCTTTGCCGCTTTGGACGCTCTTTCCGCTGCCTGAGAGGCGAGAAAATCCGTGCGCGTTTTGACCATTATATCTCTCACGCGCTTTTCGCACTCGGCTATTTCCTCTTCTGTGAGCTTTTTGCCGTAATATTCGGGAAATTCGATAGGCGCGCCGTAGAACACGTGCGACTTTCTAAACAGGCGGGGTTTGCCCGACTGCACTATGGGAACAATAGGCGTTCTTGTCTTAATTGCAATGGCGGCAAAGCCCCCCTTAAAAGGAAGCATGTCAACGTTTTCTTTGTTTCTCGTTCCTTCGGGATAGATGAGAATATTTTCACCGCTCTTTAAGTATTTCATAGACTGCATGATCGCCTTTACGTCGGTGCCTGACCCGTCGCGGCTAACGGGTATGCACCTGCATTTGTTGCAGAACCAATGCAGAAAGCCGTTCTCCCACAACTCGGTTTTAGCCATGAAGTGCACAGGCTTTTTCATTGCTGCACAAGGGTACATCACATCCACCATTCTGAAATGGTTGCATAAAAGAACATACGGCCTGTCTTCATACTTTTCCACGGCGTCGTGCCGAACATACGGATAAAAAACCCTGAGTACCTTTTCCGCAAAACGCAAAAAAGCAAACCAGCGGACATACGCCCTGTCGGCGCGCTGTTTTTTCTTGACTTCTTTAGCTTTTTCCCTGTTAATATCGTTAGGTTGATTTTCCATCAGATCTTTTCCTGTATCTTATTCTTAATGAACTCTACCGTCTGCTCGGGCGTGAGCGCCGAGGTATCCACAATTACGGCGTCATCGGCGCACTTTAAGGGAGCTATCTCCCTTTCGCTGTCGCGCTTGTCGCGCTCGCGGATATCTTTTACTATATTCTCGTAAGAAACGCTGTACCCCTTGGCTCTGTCTTCGGCAAAACGGCGCATTGCACGGACTTCCACAGAAGCTGTGATATAGAATTTGTGCTCGGCGTTAGGAAGCACGTTTGTGCCTATATCCCGCCCGTCCATTACGCACGACATTGTAGCCGCTATCCTGCGCTGCATCTCCACCATCTTGCGCCGTACACAGCCGTAGGCCGAAACCTTTGAAGCAAGCTGAGATATCTCGGGACGGCGTATATCCTCAGAGACGTCCCTTCCGTCGAGCTCGGTGAGCTGCCTGCCGTCAGAATACTCTATTCTGAGGTCGATATTATCGATAACCCGCTTTACCGACTTTTCATCCGAAAGATCTGCGCCGGCGTTTACGCACGCAAGAGCGCAGGCGCGATACATTGCGCCTGTGTCAAGATACAAAATATTCAGCTCTCTGGCAAGGTTCTTGGCTGCGGTGGTTTTTCCGCTGCCCGCAGGGCCGTCGAGCGCTATAACAAGTTTTTTTGTTATGTCGCGGCGCAGGTTTTCAGCACCGCGCAAATACACATGGCCGGCCCTGCCCGCTATCTCCGCGAGGATCATAACGCGTATACACAACTTAAGCGAACCGGAAATGGGCGGCTCGAGCGAGGAAAAGAGCGGACAATCGGAAAATCCTGCCTCCCTTGCAGCCTTGGCGGGATAAAACGACGTAATGTCGCCCGTGCTTGAAAACATTATACATACGATGTTTTCAGCCGAAAGGCCGTTTACATTTCTAATTTCCGTTAAAAGTTCCTTAACGGCTTCCCTTATATCATCAGGAGTATCGGCGGCCACAGTGGTCGCCCCGCGTATGGCTATCATATTTTACTCGTTTCCTCCGCATTAAATTCAAAATAAAATTCAAATTCAGATTACAATAAAAGCTATATCGCGCACACACGCATCACGCCTTCGCCGCGGCGCGCCCCGCCGCATAGCCGGTCGAAAAGGCTATCTGCAGGTTAAAGCCGCCCGTAAATGCATCGCAGTCGAGCACCTCGCCGCAAAAATACAATCCATTTACAAGTTTGCTCTCCATTGTCTTCGGATTGATCTCTTTAAGATCTACTCCTCCGCTCGTAACTACAGCCTCTTCAAAGCCGCGCAGCGACAAAAAGAGCATATCAAAGTTTTTGATATTTGTCAACAACGCCGCACGCTCTGCTTTAGTAACGGAATTCACCTTCTTCCACGCAGCGATACCGCATCGTGCAAGAAGCGGCTCTATGAGCGAAGCTGGCAACAGCGCCTTCAGACAGTTGGATAAATCCTTGTTCTTGTCTCCCTCGAAATCGCGCAACAGGCGCCTGTCGAGCTGCTCGTCGTCAAGCGCGGGCTTAAAATCGAGCACAAGTCTGACGTTTTCTGTCCGCTCACGGTTTATAAGCGCGCTCGCCGTGAGGATGAGCGGTCCAGAGGCGCCGAAATGCGTGAACTGCATCTCGCCGAACAGCTCACTCGCAAGTTTGCCTCCGACATACACCTTTAAGGCGACGTTTCTGAGGGAAAGCCCCTGCATGCCCCTAAAGTAGTCGCCACTTAAATTAACTCCGCAGAGCGATGGCACGGGCGGAACTATGCTGTGACCAGCGTGTTCGGCAAACCTATATCCGTCTCCGGTAGAGCCCGTGGAAGGATAGCTCTTGCCGCCCGTGCAGACTATCACCCTATCGAACAAAAGCTCGCCGTTTTGAGTGATTATTCCACGCATAGTACTATTTAAAATACTCAAATTTAAAATTTCGCTGTTAAAACATATCTCTACGCCCGCATTTCTGCAGTAATTTTCGAGGCACTTCGTGACATCGCTCGCCTTGTCGGAAGCGGGAAAAACCCTGTTGCCGCGCTCTGTCTTTAACTTTAATCCTCCGCTTTCAAGAAAGTCCATCAAAGAGCGCGGAGGAAATGAATATACAGCGCCCATTAAAAATTTGCTGCCGCGGACGACGTGCGTAAGGTACTCCTGCGCTCCGCAGTCATTGGTGACGTTGCATCTTCCCTTACCAGTTATATATATCTTTTTGCCGCACTTTTCATTCTTTTCGAACAGCGTGACCTGCGCTCCGCCTTCGGCCGCCGTATAAGCGGCCATCAGCCCCGCGGCGCCTCCGCCTATCACCGCAACTTTCATCTTAACCTTAAAAAGCGGGAACGCGTTCTGCGCTCCCGCCGCATAATATTATATTTTATACGGGATAGACCCCGTCAGAATTTTTCGCCATGTCATCATCGACACCTGTCTCGCGTGCCTTGCGCCATTTGAAGAAGCTTGTTGCTACCTCGGGGAAGAGGGCATAACTTAATACATCCTCCTCTTTCTGATAATAACCAGAACTCTTAACCTCTTCAGTAAGGCGCTGCAACTCGCCGCTCAAAAGATCAGCAGGCCTGCATGTTATAGCCTCTTCGCCGTGCGCCGTGCACAACTTTAATACCTCCGGCGAAACCTCTCCCGGCACCTTGCCGTATTTGCCGAGTATCAGATCTTTATACTGCGCAGTGAGCGTCTTATATCTTCCCGCAAGCACGTTCCACACCGCCTGCGTGCCAACTATCTGGCTGGAGGGCGTGACAAGCGGAGGATAGCCGCAATCCTTTCTTACGACAGGAACTTCGGAAAGACATTCCATGAGTTTATCTTCCTTACCTGCAGCTTTGAGCTGGCTTATAAGGTTGGAAAGCATTCCGCCGGGAACCTGATACAGGAGGGTATTGATGTCCACCTTCCTCACCCTTGCAGAGAGAAAACCGTCCTTTTCAAGTCTTGCAGCAACCTTATTGAAGTGATTTACTATGGGCAGCAACTTATTTATATCTATACCCGTATCATAAGGCGTGCCCTTTAAAGTTGCCACAAGCGGCTCGGTTGCGGGATTTGAAGTACCGTTCCCCAAGGGCGAAAGCGCACAGTCAACAATGTCGGCGCCTGCCTGTATGGCCATAAGATTTATCATATCACCTGTGCCAGTCGTATTGTGCGTGTGAACGTGTACCTTTGTCTCCGGCCGCAGTTCCTCTTTTATCTCTTTTACAACCTCGTACGCCGTAAAAGGAAGCAAAAGATTGGCCATATCCTTTATGCAGATATTATCTGCGCCCATGTCCTCGAGCGTCTTTGCAAGTTTTACAAAATACTCGGTGGTGTGCACTGGACTGGTCGTATATGATATCGCAGCTTCACACACGCACCTGCCCGCGCCGTATTTCTTTATAGCCTTCATGGAAGTTTCGAGATTGCGAACATCGTTGAGCGCGTCGAATACCCTGATTACTCCCACACCGTTCTCTATCGCCTTTTCAATAAATTTTTCGACCACATCGTCGGCGTAGTGACGATATCCCAAGAGATTCTGCCCGCGGAGCAACATCTGTATAGGCGTCTTTTTAAGATATTTCTTTAAATTCTTAAGCCTATCCCACGGATCCTCACACAGAAATCTGAGACAGGTATCGAACGTCGCCCCTCCCCACGCCTCGAGCGAATAATAGCCTATCTCGTCAAGCTGAGAAAGCACAGGCTCTATTTCGTCCCAGCGCATGCGCGTTGCCGCAAGCGACTGATGCGCATCGCGAAGTATTGTATCAGTTATCATCACTTTATGCGTAACTTTGGTTTTATCAGACATATAAACACCCCTTAAGCTGCGGCTGTTGCCGCACTATGACTGTATGCATACACAAAAATTACTGAGTTATGGGCATTGACATCAGGCAACAGCGCCCACCGCTTCCAAAGCTGCGGAAACCGTACCGACGTCGGCAAATGCAGTGAAGCACGCAAGCAGGAAACCCGCCGCAATAGCCGAAGCTATTACGCCCGCCACATTGGGCCCCATGGCATGCATCAGAAGATGGTTCTGAGGATCGTACTCGCGCCCGACGTCCTCCGATATTCGCGCCGCCATAGGAACGGCCGAAACGCCCGCCGAACCGATGAGAGGGTTGATCTTGCCTTTTGTGAGCTTGCACATGAGCTTTGCTATAAGAAGGCCGCCGATAGTGCCGAATACGAACGACAGAAGGCCGAGGCCTATAATTTCGAGAGTTGAAAGGGCCAGGAACATCTCACCCGTGGCTTTACAGCCGACAGAGATTCCGAGGAAAACAGTGATCGTGTTCATCAAGCCGTTCTGCACCTGCGAGGACAGTCTCTCGACAACGCCCGACTCCCTGAAAAGATTGCCCAGCATGAGCATGCCAAGAAGGGCTATCGCCGAAGGCAGAATAATACCGACGACAAGCGTAACTATAAGCGGGAACAGTACCTTTTCGAGCTTGGATACCGTGCGGAGCTGCTCCATCTTTATCAAGCGTTCTTTTTTGGTGGTCAGAAGGCGCATGAGCGGCTTCTGTATTATTGGTATGAGCGCCATATACGAATAGGCCGCAATGGCTATCGCCGGCAGATACGACTCTGAAAGTATCTTTGTTACGTATATCGCCGTGGGGCCGTCGGCGCCGCCTATCATAGCTATCGCCGCAGCCGCCGCTACAGAGAAGCCGAGAAGTATCGCCAGCACGAACGCTATGAATATGCCGAGCTGTGCACCCGCGCCGATGAGCATGCTCTTGGGATTGGCAATGAGCGGGCCGAAGTCGGTCATAGCGCCTATGCCGAGGAATATCAGCGGCGGGTATATAACTTTATCCACGCCGAAATAGAGATACCACAAGAGCCCTCTGTTCTCAACATCGTCATACGCATTGCTGATGATCTCACCTGTTTCAGGGTCGGTGGGATATGTGCCCCAAAGCTGCTCGGAAGCGCCGGGAATGTTTATGAGAAACATGCCGAAGGCTATGGGCAGCAGCAGAAGCGGCTCGAACTTTCTCACGATGGCGAGGTACATCAGAACAAATGATATCAGCAACATGACGTAATTCTGCCAGTCGCCGTTCATGAACCCCATCTGCTCGTAGAGCCCGGAGAATATCCCGCCGATATCCACCGCAAGTAAACTATGCATCTGTTTACCTCCGCCTTAGCTTATGACTGCAAGAACAGTACCCGTCTCAACGTTTGCTCCCTTTATCACGGCAAACGTAACCGTACCGTCGCACGGGGCGGTGATATCGTTGTCCATCTTCATAGCCTCCATGACTATGACGGGCTGATTCTTTTTAACTTTGGCACCGTTTTCCACAAGCAGATTTTTAATTATACCGGGAAAAGGCGAAAGCACTTTTTCACCCTCGGGTACGGCCGCCGGTGCGGCGGGTTTTACGGATGCGGACGCCGTTTGGGCCGTCTGCACGGGAGCGGGAGTAACGCCGCTCTCCACCTCTTCAACGCCTACGGAATAGCTCTTTCCGTCTATGGTAACGATAAAATTTCGCATAATTTTCCCCTCCTTTATAACCTCTTAATTTTTCTGACGACAAAGTCGCACTGAGGTTTTTCTTTACTGTAATAAACCATGATCGCGGCAACTATTGCCGCCTTTACCTCGTCGGGCACATCTGCATCGGCTGTCGCTTCACCATCCTGAGGCACAGCCGAGGCCTTGTTTTTACCAACCGAAAGTTTGGCTTTTTCAATCTTTTTTATTATGAAACCCACGAGATAGAGTATAGCAATAAGCAAAGCAATTCCGACAAACACAACCGCTATGCCTATGAGAGCATATATAAGACTCTCCGCCGCGTTTTCAAAATAATAACTGCCGTTTTCACCCTGAACAATATCTAAAAGCGCGCTGTTCATCGTTCACCTCACGGAAGCAGCGTCTGCAGACATGCAACAATATACTGCTTGGCAAACGCAGGTTCTATAATGTTGTCGATATAACCGTTCCTGGCCGCATTGACAGGGTCGGAAGTTTCTTCGGAATAACGCTTCTCAAGCATCTCTTTCCCAACATTTTCTCCGGCAAATTCTATCTCCGCGCCCTGAACGCCGTCAAATAGCGCGACTTTTGCAGTTGCAAACGCGAACGTATAGTCATATCCCATACTCTTGGCGGCAAACAACGTGTAACCGAGTCCGACCGCCTTACCGCTTATGACGGAAACCTTCTTGTCGCAACAGTCGAGCACATTGATAAGTTCAGCTATCTCCTTTAAAACAAGACTGTCGTGCGTGGCGATATCGGGTCGCAGTCCGGCGCAATTTACAAAGAATACAAGCGGAAGTTCGCGGCAACAGGCAAGCTCGGCAAAATCTTTAATTTTTCTTACTTTCGCCGCGTCAAGCAGAACCCCGTCACCGCCGAATATGATCGCAGCACAGGAAATCCCACCCATTCTGCCAAGAACGCACTTTACTTCAGGCGAATATAACGAACCCACCTCGACTAAACTGCCGCCGTCAAACAATTTTAACAGATTTTCAGCAGAAGGCGTTGAGTTGAGCGCCTCGACAACTGTGTTCATCTCGTCACAATCGACGACTGCGGGAGACACGGCGGAAGTTATAGCAAGTATTTTCTTTCTGACTTCGGAAACCGAGTCAACATTAAAAGCTACAAGATTGGCATTCTTTAATCCGTCAGCCCCGCCAAGCTCCTTTGCGGAAGCGTTTACTCCGCTCTTTGCGGCAAGCACGAGCGGACTGTTTTCAGCAAGCACACTCTTATTCTTTATAAAGAAACTGAAGTCACAGATCGCCGCAAGCGCCGCGATTTGGCCGTACACTTCACCGTCTATAATGCAGAACTGGAGCACGGAACCTTTCAGCTGCGCGGCCTTTAAAAGTACTTCGGCAAGCCCCTCGAGAGCGTTCACCCCCTCGCCTATTCGAACGCCTTTTGAACTCAGCACATAAATTACCGGCGTGTTGCTCTTTTCGGCGCCCGAAAGGCACTTTGCAATTTTTTTACAACCTGCCTCGGAAACGCCTCCGCCGAGAACCTCGCCGTTTTGCGCCACAACACAGAACGGATAGCCGTCGATTGTTATAAACCCCGCGACTACCCCCTCGCCGGCAGCCCCCTCGGGAAACAGTTCGCTCTTTGAGAAGCTGAACGTAGAGAGTTCAACAAAGCTGCCCTCGTCGCACAGCGCGGCGATGTCGGCGCGCACCGACTTCCCCGCCGATTTGACGGCGCTGCGGCGGTCCTGAAGCATCCTGATTTTATCCATATAAACATCTCCCCTCTCGGTAAATATCGCTTTAAAGATATTATAACAGATTAAAATTTCAAAATCAATAAATTGATAATGTTTTACTTAATAAAATTTATTCACACTTTAAGTGCGCTGTTTACAACCGAAAAACAGAAACAATTATATCAGACATAATACTTCGCATAAATAGCAAAAGAAAAAACGGTAAGATCATGCTCACCGCTTTTTGTCTGAATCTGATTTTCTCTTTTTAAATCTGAGACCGAATTTGGTCTTTATAAACCTGTCAATCTGCTCGGAATACTTTATCACAAAATAGAACAGTGCAACCACCGCGGCAATGATAGCCGCCCATATAAGCAGCCCCCACCACGTTGTGAACGGTATTGAATCGAACGACAGCGAGGAAAGCGTAATAGACAGCGCCCGCGTTATGAATATCATCACGATAAAATATGGCCAGGTCATCGATGAGAGGCCTGATATAAAGCAGAGCACGTCATCGGGAAAGAGCGGCAGAAGGAACATTATCGAAAGAATGAGATAGTCCTTTCCCCTTATCTTTTTGAGCCACTTATCGAGATCCTCTTTGCCGACTATCCAGCACACAACACGATAACCGAGCAATCTGCCTATAGCGAAAGCTACGACAGAACCGACAAAGATTCCCATAAAACTGTAGAGAGAGCACCACCACGGACCGAATATAGCAGTACCGGCCATTACGGTGACAGTACTGGGAATGGGAAGAAGCACGACCTGTAAAAACTGAATGAGTATAAACATACATACCGTCACGCCATATCCGCCCGAATTTTCGATAAATTCACGCAGGTCCTCCACGCTCGTCATCTCTTTAATAAAGCCTGTGGCGCTTATAGCAAAGAATACGCCGGAAAAAATGATCAGGCATACAATTACACATACGGCAAGACGGTATAGCGATTTTAAATCCAATATATAGAATATGAGCGACAGAAGCATGACAATAAACATCAGCCCGATCGCAATCGAAATGAGCAATGTGCGGTGATCGTTTATAAACGTTATGCTGTCGCACAACAGCGCAAATACCACCAACGCGCACGCAGCAATGCAACCAACTACCACCGCCGTTGCGTTAAGTATATATATTAAAATGGTGCGGACTGTCGTTTTCTTCATGCTCACCGTCAGATATTCAATACATATTTAGTTATACTATATAACAGTATATTTCGAAAAATTTTGCCTGTCAACGGAATGACCAGTCATATGCGTACAAAATCGCGTGCAACAGTTATTGCCTAAATATATTATATTTTATTTGCCGGATTTTTATAATACTTTCCTCAGGCTTGAAACGTAAACTGCAGTTTATGTTCAACAACCTTCTGCCCGGTAATTTTTCACCGCGTCAGTGGCAAGCTTATCGCAGATATTGTTGTATACATCGTCTGCATGTCCCTTGACTTTATTGAAGTGCACGTTGTGCACCCCGGCAAGCACCATTAGCTCCTGCCATAAATCGGAATTCAGCACGGGTTTACCGTCGGCCTTGCGCCAGCCTGCCCTCTTCCAACCATACACCCAACCGAGCGTGAAAGCATTGACGATATAGGCCGAATCGCTGTAAATATCGACCTCGCAAGGCTGATTAAGGCACTTAAGTCCCTCGATCACTGCGGTAAGCTCCATTCGGTTGTTTGTAGTTTCGGGCTCTGCGCCCGAAATACGCTTTTCGTGTCCGTTGAACATAAGCACGGCACCATAACCGCCGATTCCGGGATTGCCGGAGCAGGCCCCGTCGGTATATAAAGTTACGCGCTTCATTTATTCAGAGAGTTCCTTCGAACGCCTCGTGCAGGCAGCAACTGCCTCGTCCACTATTCCGCGGAAATTGTTATCTTCCAGCACCTTGACCGCCTCTATAGTAGTACCGCCCTTACTGCACACGCGCTTAATAAGTTCAGGCACGGGCGAATCGCTGTGTTCTACCATTTCTGCCGAACCCATGACAGTCTGAACGGCAAGGATCGTAGCTTCGTTTCTGGTCAGGCCCTGCTTCACGCCGGCATCTATAAGACTGTCGATAAACATAAACACATACGCCGGCCCGCTGCCGCTTATGCCCGTCACGGCGTTCATCTTCTCTTCGCGCACGCTTAAAACGGTACCCATGCAGTTCAGAACACCGCTGATAAATTCTATGTCGTCCTGGCTGGAGTTAAAATCGGTCATATCGACGCCTATGACACCGCTGCCTATCGAGCATGGAAGATTGGGCATGCAGCGGGCAACGCGCGTACCCCTGCCGAGCGCCGCTTTGATCTTATCACGCGTGACGCCAGCCATTATGGATATTACCTTATCGGGAACAGCGCCCTCAAGGCTGTTTACAGCGTCTTCAAAGTTTTGGGGCTTTACCGCAAAAAGCACATATTCGCTGTTCTCAACAAGATATTTGTTATTGGTAGTGCACTTCACTCCAAGCTCGATAACTTTATCCAACGCTTCTTCCGAAACGTCGCTGACGACAACTTTTTTCTCGCGTAAAAATTCAGAGGCGGTCACTCCTTTCAATATTGCGCGGGCCATAAATCCGCATCCGATAACGCCGAGTTTGTATAGTTTTTTCATATTATATCTCCAAAAACAGTTGACTAAAAATAGCTGATATTATATAATTTAATACGTTGTTAAATTTCTTAGGGGAGTGGCTCAACGGTAGAGTAGCGGTCTCCAAAAC
>DVHB01000061.1 GCA_018712405.1 Candidatus Coproplasma stercoripullorum | reverse complement strand
AAAGGCGGCCTTTACCAAAATTCCCTATCGGTATTGCGGTAAATTTTACCCTCTCTTTTTATTTATAAAGCAAATTTATTTTATAAATCTAAATTTTAGTCCGTCGTATTCATATGATACAATCGATGCATTTAAGCCGTCTATTACCGAACTTACTGAGGCAGATTAGATTAGATTAGATTATTTTATTAAATTTAACCCACCACAAAATCTGAAGCATAAAACAACTATTTAATTTTATCTTGAAATAATTGTTCAAAATCTCCTAAAGTTCCTTTTACCAATAAATCTTTTTGGCAAAGGCAAGTTGTAATTTTAGGAAAATAGAAAATTATAAAATAACTATCGCCTGTATCTATTACCTTCTTAACATTATTAATTTGCTTACTTCTTGTACCGTATTTTGTTGTAATATATATTACCTCATCTACCACTTCTATCTCTTTAGGAAAATCTTTACTATATAGTGGAGAAACTATAGATATTACAATAAATATGAAAGGAAGCACTAAGAATAATAGTATCAAAGCATTATAATAAATAGCTAATAAAATTATAGGTATGGAAATCAATATAGAAAACACAATACCATAGATAATGGTCCTTATCATTTGTTGTTTTAACAAATATTGCTTGCTCTTATCTGAAAGCTCACCTTCAAATTTGAATTCACCTTTATCTTCATTCATTTAACATACAACCCCTTTTATACAACAATAGTATATACCGTTATATTATCGCTGTCAATAGCGAATTTGCAGTTAAAATTTTTTCCGCCGCCGCGAATTTAATTTCACTATGCAAAAAGGGAGACGTTCGTCTCCCTTTGCGTTATGAGGCAATGAATTTTCAAAGAGGTATTCTGCCGTTTCCCAGTGGGAACCCTCGGCAGGGCAGCGGCGCATATTACCGCCTCGCGCGAACCTCGGAGTTTCTGCGTACCCTCTCTCTCCGCCACGCAAAAAGGGAGACGTTCGTCTCCCTTGCGTGGCGGAGAGAGAGGGATTCGAACCCCCGGAAGCTTTCACTTCAACGGTTTTCAAGACCGCCGCATTCGACCGCTCTGCCATCTCTCCAAAAATATGTTCACGAAAAATCTTTTGCTATGCAAAATCTTTTTCCGTGAGATTTTATTTTGTCGTAAAATGGCTTAACGGCTGAACTAAATTCAACCTTGCCATTTTTCGGCGCTATTGCTTTTTATACGTCCGCCGCTATTCGGGCTTTCAGCTCTGCCGAGGCTCCGCGCAAAGCGTGGAAACGGCAGTCCGCTTCATTTCTTATGCTTGTCAAAAGCTATACCATTTTAACAAATAAAAATGACGTTGTCAATCAAAAATATTGCAGCCTGCGGCGAATAAAAAACCTTCACGTTGGCAAAACCTTGTGCGGAGGTGATTTATATGGCAGATACACTTACGGCTAAAGAACTTACCATGCTTTCGCAGGCGCTGACTACAGAGGGCCTGATATGCAAGAAGGCGAGGATGTATTCCAACACCCTGACCGACCCCGCGCTTGCCGACTGCATGGCGTGCATTGCGGACGAACACGAAAAGCGCTACACCGCGCTTTTGAAGCAGCTTAACTGAAATAAGGAGGCATGAGATGAAACTTACAAAGAGCGATACGAGTTTGTGCGAAAAGGACGCATTGCAGGATATGTTAGACAGCGAAAAGGCGCTTATGAGCCTTTACACCACCGCGCTGTACGAGGGCAGCGGCAAGAATGTGCGCAAGAGCTTTTCAGATAACCTTATGGCGGTTGCACAGAACCAGTATACGCTGTTCCAGCAGATGTCGTCGCGCGGGTATTACGAGGCGGCGCCCGCCAAAAAGGACATGATAGACCAGGCCAACGACATGTTCAAAAAGCAGCAAAAGTCGCTGAGCTCGGCAAAGAGCGCGGGCGGCAATTAAAAGTGATTAATGTAAAAAAACTAAGCGCGGCGGGCGAAAAAATTTTCGCCCGCCGCGCCTTTTTACGCTTACTTGTTTTATATATTTTTCGGTATGTAATAATACACCATAAAGAAAGGAGCGAGCAAAAGCGGCAGAATAACTACCAACGCCCACAGAGAGTAGGCGATAAAGCCAAAGCGCTCATACATAACGGCCGCGCGGGCGCTCATCCATGAAAAGGCCGCAACATATGCGGGGACTGCCGAAAAGCCCCACACGGCGAAAATGACCGTGCCCGCGATTTTTGCGGGATAGAAGGGATCGGGATCGATAAAGCACAGCAAAAGGCAGATGCCAGCAAGCACAAGCGAGATGCAAAAAATTAAAATTCTGCTCTTGATCCCCTTCATATTCCCCCATTCAATACACTTTAATTTAATACACGGCCCTCTGAATCAATTCTTTACGCCGCCTTCGGAGCCCTCTGCGCCGCCCTCGAACGCCGAAAAGATGTCGGCAGACGACACGCTGTGCGAGCGGATGAGCTCGTAATACTCGTCGCCCGAAAAGTCGCGCTGTTTTGTATATTCGCCGCCGAGCGCCTCTATCGCGTACTTTAACTCCTGGAACTCTATATAAGAGATCCCCTCCTCGTCTATCTTGTCCATAAGATAGGGAAGCGCCCTTTCGTCGCCATATGAAGCGAGATACCCCGCGCACATGGGCACGTCTTCGCCGCCGCGGAATTCGTTCAACAGAATTTCAAACACACGCTCGTCGCGGCCCTGCACTTTTGAAAGTATCTCCAGCATGAGAGGCCGCTCAACGCCGTTTTTATAATTTTCAAGCGCCTGTTCCTTTACAAGATCGGCCTTCTCCTTTATAAAATCGGCGCACTGATTTTTGAAATCTTCATCTTCCTCATTCGGAATGAGGCGCATATATACAGGGATCGCCCTGTCGTCCGCGCCCAGGATATTTACGACGTACTGCTTTAAGCCCTCCTCCCCGCTCTCCAGAAGGGGCAGGAGCATTTCTCCGCACCCGGGGCGGGACTCAATGGCCTTGCACAGAAATTCCGAGACGGGCACGCCGTTTTTGACGTGCGCGCGCAGGCACTTTATCAACTCCCCGTCCCCCATTGAGGCGTAATAGCCGTTGGGACTGGTGCCCAGAGATTTCAGCACAGTGTTGCCGAACTTTGTATACATCTCGGGAATGATATCTTCCCACTCCTCCTCTTTGTATTTGCCTACGTTTTTGGAGATATATTCTGAAAGTTTTTTATCGAACATGCCGTCGAAATCGTAGAGTTTCATTTCATGGCCTCCATTATCTGGTCATACGCCGCCTTGTCGGCGTCGAAAAAGCTGCACACGTCGCCGGTGGGCACATCCGCCTCGCGCACGCCCGAAACGGTGAATATCGCCGCCGCGAGCGCGTGCAGGTCGGCACTCTTCGCAAGTATGCCCGCCTTTGTCATCGCGCGGTACATTCTTTCGGCCGCGCCGCAGAACCTGCCGGAATAGTCCTCGTCTAAAATTCCGAACCGCGAGACGAGTACGGAATATGCCGAAACAAAGTTTTTGCGCTTTGCGCGCCCTATATTCAGGGCATAGATATCCACGCACTTATATATATTGCATATCACAACGCCGAACTGATTGTCTTCGTTGCGCTCGCACAGGCTGCCCAGTACGGCGATTTTTAAGGAATCGGATATGAACGCGTCCAGAAGCAGGCTGCGCAGGAAATCGTCGTAACCTGCCTTTACCGCGCACATTGCGGCAACGTAGTGAAGCTGGTTATCGTCGGAGTTCTCTGTTTCGTCGAAAGCCCATTTGATGCACTCCAGCACGTTGACGTCCTTTGCAAGCCTCTTTGCGCTCCTTTCAGACAGACGATAGTAGGACGAGAGAAACTCAAGAGACCGTTCGCGCAGTTCCTGGGGAAGGCGGTAAAAATAGCTGAACTCCTCCTCGTTCCCCGAGTCGACGTTTTCGCGCGCGCGAAGCATATAATAGCGCGCCACGACGGCGTCGGGATCGATTGTCAGAAGGTCGTCGAACGCGGCAAAACAGGCGTCGTAGTTGCCGCTGTTATAGGCGGATATCGCCTTGAAATAGAGCACCGTAGTGTCGTACGAAAAGTCGCCCGCAAGCTTTGAAAAGAGCGTGAACGCCTCGGCATGCAGCTTGTTTTCGCAGCACACGGTGGCAATTTTATATATATCGTCGGGATTGGCGGGGTTGAGACTTACCAGGCGGTAAGCGAGTTCCCTGCCCTCGTCGGCTTTCTTCTGCTCGGTCTTTACGGCAGCGAGAGTGGTCAGCGCCTGCACGTCGTCGGGCTTCTTGGAGAGAATAGAACGGCATTCAGTTTCGGCCTCTTCGGCCTTGTCGCAGATAATATTGCACATGGCGATATAATTGCGCGCCGAAAGGTAGCGCGGGTTCCCCTCCGCCACCTTTTCGAACTCCTCTATGGCCTTGTCGTACTGCTGCGAGCGCATAAATTCCACCCCGCGCGAAAGTTCGGCAGAATAGTCGGCGATATCGGGAGGGTAGGCAAACTTGAGTGGGTTTTCCTCCTTCCTTAAAAAGCTGTCTATTATCTCCCGCCTGCTCTCGGGCGTGAGGTCGTCCGTTTCGATAAGCAGTTTGTTGTAGTAATAGGCGGCGAAGTGCTCGTTGTCGATATTCATGAAATCGACGGCCAGCCCCTCGTATGCGTCGGCAAGATCACCTTCGGGCGCCTCGTCCAGGTAGCGGAACCAACAGTTTATCGAGCGCTCGTACAGCTCCATGTCGTCAAAAATTTCGGCGTACAGCATGAATGAGCGGTCGTCGTTATAGTTGAGCTCGGCGTTCTTGTTGAGTATCTTGAGCGCGCCTGTTAAGTTGTGGTCGTCCAGCATGTCGGCGGCAAGTTCCAAAAGCCGCTCGTCGCTGAAATCGATAGCTTCAGTTTTTCTCATTTAAACAATTTTTCAATATCTTCGGCGCCGAACTTATAGTCGGTGTTGCAGTAGTGGCAGTGAACGGAGATCTCCCCCTGTTCCTTTAAAATATTTTCCAGCTCGACCCTGCCCATGGTGAGGAGAATGGACGAAATCTTTTCGCGCGAGCAATTGCACTTATATTCCGGCTCGGTTATGTATACGTGCGCACCCTTTATCTCATTCCCGAAATACTTATTAAGCACACCTTCGCCGCCGAGCGATTTAATCTCAGAGGCAATGTCGTACATTTCGGCGGCCTTACCCTCGACAAAGGCCACGGCCTCGCCGCTGTGCCCGGGCAGCAGCTGCATAACGACCCCGCCCGCCGCAAGACAATTTTTTCCGTCGAACAGCGCGCCCACGCGCACCTTTGTGGGGATCTGCTCGGAGATATCGAAATAGTGCTCGAGATTTTGCGAAACGTCGTCGGAGACGAGCTCGCACGCGCCAGTGAACGGGCGGAAGAAGCCGTCGTCCTTTATCACCGTCATAAAGCCGCCCTCGAGCTTTCCCCCGGCGGAGCCGTCGATATACCCGCGCATGTGCAGGTTGACGTCGCCCGACACGCTCGCCGAGCCCGCGCCGTTTGCGCCCTTTATCGTTATCGATACCGCGCCCTTTTCGCTCTTCAAACAACCCGACATATACGCGCCGCAGGTCAGAAGTTCTCCGAGCGCCTTTGCCGCCGCGGGCGAAAGGCCGTGTATGTCGCGCGCGCGCTGCACAAGGTCTGTAGTTTCGGCAACGGTGAGCGACACCTGCTTATTGCAGATCAAAGTTTTATATAATCTGTTCATCAAACACCTCACAGATTTTACGGCTGGTGACGCCGTAAAATCTTCGTGTACCCTGCTTGAAACATTATTTATTTAGAATATTGGCGGGAAACCCGCCTTGCGACATTATTAATTTTTAAATATCTACTGCACACAAGCGAAAAAACGCCCATATGCGTCATATATTTTTAATCCATTTTGGGCGGGCGTAAGCGCCGCATACACACAAAAACATTTTATACCGCGCGGCAGATAAAGTTTATGCGCAGACTGTCATCTTTGAGCTCTTCGCCCATGTGTCCCTCAATGCGGAGCACTTCAAACCCGCATGAGGCGAGCGCGGCTTTTACGTCTTCCGTCCTGTGGACGTACTGAATGTGGCGCTCGTCCTGTCTTTTGAACAGTCCGCCTCCCGCAGAAGTGAACACAGTTATATCCATCACCACCTTTTCTCCGTCGAATTTATTGAACCAGAGATAGGTAATCTCGTCGAGGTCCTCGGCAAAAAGGTTGTCTGCAAGCACATTTTTAAGCTTGTATTCGCTGCTTACATCGAACACGAACGCGCCGCCCTTTTTTAAATTTGCGCGCACGCGCGAAAAGGCGGCAGCGAGCCTTTCGGGAGGCACATAGTTCAGACAGTCGTTTATGGCAACGATGAAGTCAACTTTTTTTATCAGTTTTAGTTTGGTTATATCGCCCAGTAAAAATTCGGCGCGCACGCCCTCTGACGAAGCGAGCTCCCGCGCCTTTGTGAGCATCTCCGGGGAGATATCCACACCGCACACGTCCCTGCCAGACTTATACAGCGCGCGGGTGAAATAGCCGTTGCCGCAGCCGACATCGGCGCCGCACGCGCCCGCATTTAAACCGTTCAGCGTTCTAATTAAATACTGCGACCATTTTTCATAGTCGCAGTCTGAGTTAAGGTATTCAAATTTACCGCCCAGGGCGGAATAGCTACGATCCATAGTGCGCGCATTACCTCAACAGATTGTCTGCGCTGATCTTCTTTTTCTTCTTCTTTTTGCCGTCGTCTGTAAGGGCCTTCTCCCTCTCGGCGAACAGCTTATTGTATTCAACGTACCTCGCGTCGTTTTTGTGCGCCTCTTCGTAGGCGGCTATGCGCCCCTCGAGCGCCTTTCTGCCCTCTGCAACGCCGGCGACGTCGGCGCGGGAGAAGCTCTTTTTGAGCGCGGGAACAGGCTCGCCGTCTATAGGCATTATAGGCCGTCCTACGAGTTCGCTCTTGCCCGCGGCAAGAATTTCGCGCGCGATCCTCTTCTCCTCTTCCTCTTTCTCTTCGGCGAGCTGCTTTTCAGTCTTCTTTGCGCGCTCGCGCTCCTTCTGGGCCTCAAGACTGGGCGTGATATACATATCGAACACCCACTGCGTGAAGCTCATCCAGACGAGGAATATATAAGAAAAGCCGAACACGAGCAGCAAAAGAAGCGCTATGACCTGCCACAGCCCCCCGGGAATCAGCAGCCATACGGGGATGAATGCAAGCGCCAGAATGAACAGCGTCTGGACGACCGAGCCGACGAGCAGCACGAAGCTGTTCTTGATCGTCTGCCAGGGACCGACTTTATAGCTCACGCCCACGGCTATGAACCACATGCAGATTATCCCCACGAGCACGCACAGAATTATCATGAGCACGGTAGCCGCGACGGGCCATGCGGAGGAGCCGCCCGTGGCTATGGTGAGATCCTTCCAGTCGCTCACCATGACCGTGCCGAAAAATACTATCATAAACAGCGCAACGGGGAAAGCCACATTAAGATAGCACTTTCTTACGCCGCGGAAATATCCCCTTATGGTAAATTCCCCCTGGGTGTTGACGAGCTTTTTCATTGAATAGCACGCGCCCGCCACGCCTATAGCGGCGATCAGCCCCGCAACTATTGCAAGCGAGTAGAACATCATGTCGGCCGTCATATTCAGGCTTTCGGCAAGTCCCGAAACGTTGGGCATCGCAGGCAGCCCCACGGGGCCTATGTTTGAACTGAACGGATAGTAGTTTGAGAGCGAACTCACATAAAGCCCGCGTATATATACTATCACTATCAGGGGTATAAAAAACAGGAGCGTAAACAGGTTATTTATTATTATCTTGCTGAAGTTTGACTTGAATACGTTCCACGTCTCGCTCCACCTGCCCTTTGGCAGCACCGTACGGGCATAGTCGCTTATTTCGTTGCCTTCGAGGGCCTTTACTCTTGAATCTGCCATTTTGTCATTCCTAAAGATATATTCGCGGCGGTGCCGCAGGCGTCGCTTTAAGCGCCACAGGCAATTGAGCCGGTGAAGCTATACCAATACCGCCCTATTTACAGCATTATACAGCAAAGCCGTGAAATTTTCAATTATTTTAATTGTGGTTTAAAAAAATTCTTTACATTTGTGCGCCGCTGTGATATATTTATCATGCTTGAAAATGTTTGAATACTGAATAGAGGAGCGGGCGAGCAAGAGTATCCGCGCAGTTGGGCTTTAAGGGCGCCCTTATCCCGCGCGGCAGAAAGGGCATCCCCGCCGAAGCGCATGCCGCCTTAACCGTGCGCTGGGTGCCGGGGTCAATACCCTTGCAACTGTCGCTTTATGCGTTGCGCTTTTCGGTAGAAACTTGCAGATTAAGTTTTTTACCCGCAGGCGCGCCTGCGGGGTTTTTTATACAAAACAAATTACATTGCGTGACTATGAAAGTAATTAAGTTTGTCGTTGGATAGACTGACCGTTACCAACCAAAAACCTTAGCCATTTATTTTAAAATTAAAACGTCGCAAGGCGGGTTTCCCGCCGCAGCAGGCCCCGATTGGCGCATACCTGCGCCTGAGCAGGGTGAATTGCTGCGACTATTAATAAGAGAGCCCTGCGTGTCGCAGCAAGAGGGGCAGCGCCCCTGAAATCACGAAGTTTTAGCGCGACACCAGCACTAAAATTTCGTGAAGGAGTTTTTTATGAAGAAATTTAACGTAGGCGTCATAGGCGCCACGGGCATGGTGGGACAGAGGTTCCTGCTTCTGCTCGAAAATCACCCCTGGTTCAACGTGACGGCGCTCGCCGCCTCCTCTTCCTCTGCGGGGAAGAAGTATAGAGACGCGCTCCGCCGCTGGCACATGAGCGCACCCATGCCCGAAAAGTACGCCGACATGGTGGTATTGGACGCCGCGGCCGACAGGGAGAAGATCGCCTCCTCCGTCGACTTCTGCTTCTGCGCGGTGAACATGAAGAAGGACGAGATAAAGGAGCTGGAGTACGCATACGCAAAGCTCGAGTGTCCGATAGTTTCAAACAACAGCGCGCACCGATTTACGCCCGACGTGCCCATGGTCATCCCCGAAATAAATTCAGACCACATTTCCGTCATCGACGCGCAGAGAAAACGCCTGGGCACAAAACGCGGATTTATTGCGGTAAAGAGCAACTGCTCGCTGCAGTCGTACGTACCTCTCCTGCACCCGCTTAAAAAGTTCGGCATAAAGAACGCGGCTGTGACAACATACCAGGCAATATCGGGCGCAGGCAAGACATTTGAGACCATGCCCGAGATAATCGACAATATAATACCCTACATAGGCGGCGAAGAAGAAAAGAGCGAAAAGGAGCCATTAAAGATATGGGGCGAGGTGAACGGCGGCGAGATAGTGCCCGCAAGCACCCCCGCAATAACTGCGCAGTGCCTGCGCGTGCCCGTATCCGACGGACACACGGCGGCGGTGTTTGTAAACTTTGAGCAAAAGCCCACCAAAGAGCAGATACTCGAGGCATGGGCAAATTTTGCCGGCGAGCCGCAGAAACTTGCCCTCCCCTCGGCGCCCAAACAGTTCATACACTACTTTGAAGAGGACAACCGCCCTCAGGCCAAGCTCGACAGAATGACCGAAAACGGCATGGCTGTATGCGCGGGCAGACTGCGCGAGGACAATGTGTTCGACTATAAATTTGTGGGTCTTTCGCACAACACGCTGCGCGGCGCGGCGGGCGGCGCGGTGCTCCTGGCAGAGCTCTTAGCCGCGAAAGGATATCTTGACTGAGTTCACAAAATTCAACCTGCCTTCCTTAACGCTTTAGCTTTAAGGGAGCTGGCCCACGAAGTGTGACTTAAGAATTGCGCAACAATAGAGCCTCCACTTTGAAATGAGGAATTAAAGGAAGGGTTCTCGTTGCTCAACTGTACTTGTATATATGGGTCAGTGGCGGAGCCGACGAAGAGACTGCTGCACGCCGACGGTTAAAAGTAAATTTTAAGGCATACGAAAAATATATTATAATAGAAAAATTTTCCGTTAGGAGGATCTTATGACGGGATTTTTTAAAGGCACGGCTACGGCGATGATAACGCCGTTTGCTACAGACGGAAGCGTAAACTTTGACGCTTTTGCAAAGATGATAGAATACCAGATTGAAAACGGTACGGATATGCTGCTCGTTTTGGGCACCACCGGCGAACCGCCCACGATGACCGAGGAGGAAAAGGAGCAGCTGATGCGCTTCACCGTTGAAAAGGCGGCGGGGCGCGTGAAGATAATGTTCGGCTGCGGCTCCAACAGCACGGCGCACGCCGTTGAGATGGCCAAAAAGGCCGAAGCGATAGGCGCCGACGGACTGCTGGCCGTTACTCCCTACTACAACAAGTGCACCCAAAGGGGCATAGTGGAGTATTACCGCGCCATATGCGAAGCAGTATCGCTCCCCGTCATCGCCTACAACGTGCCGCCGCGCACGGGCGTGAACATTCTGCCCGCGACGGCCGAGGCTCTCGCCGATATCCCCAACATGGCGGGCATTAAAGAGGCCTGCGGCAACATGGAGCAGATATGCGAGACCATGAGGAGGGTGCGCGGCAAGATGGACGTATACTCCGGCGACGACAACCTGAACGTGCCCATTCTCGCGATAGGCGGCGT
Source organism: Candidatus Coproplasma stercoripullorum (assembly GCA_018712405.1). Taxonomy (GTDB): domain Bacteria; phylum Bacillota; class Clostridia; order Christensenellales; family Borkfalkiaceae; genus Coproplasma; species Coproplasma stercoripullorum. Next base: position 1,122 of record DVHB01000061.1, on the reverse strand, counting down.
GGGGCTCATTTCGGTAGTTTCAAACATAGCGCCCAAGGAGTGCAAGCAGGTTTATGAATACATGGCGGCGCACGATCTGGACAGGGCAAACGAACTTGAAGATAAGCTCCTCCCCCTCATCGACGCGTGCTTTGTGGAAGTCAATCCCATACCCGTCAAATACGGCTGCAACGTGATAGGACTTGAAGCGGGTCTGCCCCGTCCTCCCCTCACCGAACTTGAGGACGCACACAAGAAGATAATGGACGAATGCATTAAAAATCTGGGACTTAAAAAGGTATGATAAAGGTACTAGTTTGCGGCGTTGCCGGCCATATGGGCAGAAATATTTGCGAACTTCTGAAGAACGATACAGAGGCCGCGGCGGTTTGCGGCGTGGATATCGCCGTGCCGGAAAACTTTGCGGGACGGACGTATAAGTGCTTTGACGAGGTGGCAGAGAGCGTGGACGTGGTGATAGACTTCTCCTCCCCCGCCTGCCTTGAGAGCGAGATGAAATACTGCCTGAAAAATAACGTACCCGCGGTGATCGCGGCGACAGGCTACACAGCGGAGCAGCTTGCATACATAGACGAATGCGCAAATAGCATACCCGTATTCCGCACGGCAAACTTCTCCGTGGGGGTAAATCTCCTCGTAAAACTTGTAAAAGAGGCGGCAGAATTTTTGGGCGAGAGCTTTGACATAGAGATAGTTGAAAAGCACCACAACCTGAAGAAGGACGCGCCCAGCGGCACGGCGCTGATGCTGGCCGAGAGCGCAAATTCAGCCTTTGAAAATAAAAAGCCGTACATCTGCGGCAGAGAGGGAGCGGTTGGCGCGCGCGGCAGGGAGATAGGCCTGCACGCGGTGCGCGGCGGCACTATAGTGGGCGAACACGAAGTGATGTTCTGCGGTGATGACGAGATAATCACCCTTGCGCACTCCGCCCGCTCCAAAAAGGTGTTCGCGGCTGGCGCCATACGCGCGGCCAAGTGGATAGTCGGAAAACCCGCAGGCATGTACGACATGAAGAATGTGCTGGCCGATCTATAATGGCTCCCTTGTGTAAAGGGAGCTGGCACACGAAGTGTGACTGAGGGATTGTGCCACATTATATATAAATAGAGAAATAAAGATAAA
>DVHB01000060.1 GCA_018712405.1 Candidatus Coproplasma stercoripullorum | reverse complement strand
TGGCAGAACTCGATGGACGAAGGATCGCCGCCGTGTTCGCCGCAGATGCCGCAGTGGAGAGCAGGCCTTTCGGCTTTGCCGAGCTTAACCGCCATCTCCATGAGTTTGCCCACGCCCTTGGTGTCGAGCTTGGCGAACGGGTCGAACTCGTAAATCTTTGCGGAATAGTACGAGGGCAGGAACTTGCCAGCGTCGTCACGCGAGAAGCCGAAGGTCATCTGCGTTAAGTCGTTGGTGCCGAAGCAGAAGAACTCGGCCTCCTTTGCGATCTCGTCGGCGGTGAGTGCGGCACGGGGGATCTCTATCATGGTGCCCACTTCATAGTGAAGGTCTATACCGGCCTCCTTTATTACCTTATCCGCCGTTTCAACTACCGTCTTTTTAACGTAAGCAAGCTCCTTTATCTCGCCTACGAGAGGGATCATGATCTCGGGAACTACCTTCCAGTCGGGATGCCTCTTCTGAACGGCGATAGCCGCCTTGATAACGGCGTTGGTCTGCATTACGGCGATCTCGGGATAAGTTACGGTGAGGCGGCAGCCGCGGTGGCCCATCATGGGGTTGAACTCGTGCAGGTCAGAGATTATCTGCTTGATCTGCGCAACAGTCTTGCCCTGTGCTTTAGCAAGCGCCTCTATATCGGCCTCGTCGGTGGGTACGAACTCGTGAAGAGGAGGATCGAGGAAACGAATGGTTACGGGCTGACCCTCGAGCGCCTCCATGAGGCCTTCAAAGTCTGCCTGCTGCATGGGCTCTATCTTGGCAAGGGCGGCCTCCCTCTCCTCTACCGTGTCGGAGCAGATCATCTCACGGAATGCGCCGATACGTGCGGGGTCGAAGAACATGTGCTCGGTACGGCAGAGACCTATGCCCTGCGCGCCGAATGCGGCGGCCTGCTTTGCGTCGTGAGGGGTATCCGCGTTGGTGCGGACGCCGAGAGCCTTATATTTATCAGCAAGGGCCATTATCCTGCCGAAGTAGCCGCTGTTGGGATCGGCGGGAACGGTGGCGATCAGGCAGTCGTAAATCGTACCTGTGGAGCCGTCGAGCGAAAGGGGATCGCCCTCCTTGAACACCTTGCCGGCCAAAGTGAACTGCTTGTTCTCCTCGTCCATCTTTATATCGCCGCAGCCGGATACGCAGCAGGTACCCATGCCGCGCGCAACTACAGCCGCGTGCGAAGTCTGACCGCCGCGCACGGTGAGGATGCCCTGGGAGTACTTCATGCCCTCGATGTCCTCGGGAGAGGTCTCGAGGCGGACGAGAACGACCTTCTTGCCTGCCTTGCCCTCTTTAACTGCGTCCTCGGCAGTGAACACGATAGTGCCCGCTGCTGCGCCGGGGGAAGCGGCGATACCCTTACCCACTACGTTGTTCTTATCGGCTTCCTTCAAAGCCTTGGGATCGAACTGGGGGTGAAGGAGCATATCGAGCGACTTGGCGTCGATCTGCATGAGCGCCTCTTTTTCGGTGATCATGCCCTCGTCGATAAGATCGCATGCAATCTTTATAGCGGCGGCGGCGGTGCGCTTGCCGTTACGCGTCTGGAGCATGTAGAGCTTGCCGTCCTCGATGGTGAACTCCATGTCCTGCATGTCGTGGTAGTGCTTTTCGAGAGTGTCGCAAACCTTTACGAACTCTTTGTATGCGTTTTCAAGGCCGGGGGTTGTGGCCATCTCCTGGATGGGACGGGGCGTGCGCACGCCTGCAACTACGTCTTCGCCCTGGGCGTTTACGAGGAACTCGCCCATGAGGCCCTTCTCGCCGGTAGCGGGGTTACGGGTGAAAGCTACGCCCGTGCCCGAGGTGTTGCCCATGTTGCCGAACGCCATCATCTGAACGTTTACGGCCGTGCCCCAGCTGTAGGGGATATCGTGGTCCATGCGGTATACGTTGGCGCGGGGGTTGTCCCAGCTGCGGAATACCGCCTTTACAGCCTCGAACAGCTGCTCCTTGGGATCGTCGGGGAAGTCTTTTCCGAGCTGCTTTTTATATTCGTCCTTGAACTGGTGTGCAAGGGCCTTCAAATCGTCTGCGGTGAGGTCGATGTCGTACTCGATGCCCTTCTCTTCCTTCATCTTGTCGATGAGCTTTTCAAAATACTTCTTGCCCACCTCCATAACGACGTCGGAGAACATCTGTATGAATCTTCTGTAGCAGTCCCATGCCCAGCGGGGGTTGCCCGACTTTGCGGCAATGGTGTTTACTACGTCCTCGTTTAAGCCGAGGTTGAGTATGGTGTCCATCATGCCGGGCATGGAAGCTCTCGCGCCCGAACGAACGGAAACTAAGAGGGGATTTACTTTATCGCCGAACTTTTTGCCGCAAACCTTTTCCATCTTGTCGATGTATTCCATGATCTCGGCCTGGATCTCGGGATTGATTTTTCTGCCGTCTTCATAGTACTGCGTGCAAGCCTCGGTAGAGATGGTGAAGCCCTGGGGAACGGGGAGGCCTATCCTCGTCATTTCGGCAAGGTTAGCGCCCTTGCCGCCCAGAAGCTCGCGCATGCCTGCATTGCCTTCGGTAAAAAGATAACAATACTTTTTAGCCATGTGTTTACTTTTCCTCCAACTTAAAATAATTATATATTTTCAACTCTTATATTTTAACTTAAAGCTCCGCATAATGCAAGCGTTTGAAGCAAATATTCGATAAATTGATATCAATTTTATTTTATCAATTAATCTCCTCTCCCGAGGAAACAGGGCAAGCCGCAAAATGAGCGTCCTCTGTTCCTTCTGTCGACCTCAGTCGAAATGGCTCGCTTCCCAAAAAACTTTTAAAAAAACTCAGTATTGACAAATAATTATTTTTATGGTATAATTAAGATAATAAAAGGTGCAACATTATTCGTTGCACTAAATTTCAGATGAGCAGGAGGAATTTTAAAATGAAAAAAATCATATCGCTATGCGCCGCAACAATATTTGCATGTTTTATTGTTTCTTTTGTTGCAATTGCCTTAATTAATGCTTCTACATACGATTATGAATGTGTAGCCATTTCAAAAAATACTACTCTGTCAGACAATAAAGTTATTCAACATAATGGCAAAAGGGTTAAAATTAATACCATAAAACGAACGCAGCTAAATGAAGCCATTTCCAATAAAAACGTTTTGGTCGATCTAAATACAGTAAGATATAGTTCGGTATCTAAGGATTTAATAAATCTATACAGTAATAATGCAAATATCTATCTTTATTGTACCGATATTACTAAAACTTTAGCAAATGTACAAAACTTACTTAACAGTAAATATCCCGACAATAATTTTGAGATACAATTTAATAACAATGATTGTGAGGATTTTGTAGGTTGCTCTTTGCAGCCAATTGAAGACGGCAGAACTGCGGTTATATACTATTTTGACAGCGAAAACTTAAAAGCGGAAAATTGCATGGCGATGATGGTAAACTCAAAGATTGAAGCTATCAATTCTTCCGAAATCATATCTCCTCTTAGCGCAAGCTATAACAACGACGAATATATATCAGTATATGATGACTCATATTACTTTGAAGCACTTCCTACAATAGTACATAATACACACGCATCAGAGCTACAAATTACTTATCAATTTGAGCGAGTTGCAGTAGGCGATTACGAAACTGTTTGGGATATAACAAATAAAGTTTATTGTACTCCTAAAAATGATTACCAGTCTTACTATATGACAAGCATAATGTACACAGGCTCTGCCGAAGGTGAAACTCTTGCAGGTTTTGCACCGGCAGCAACTTCAGGCACAAGCACAAAATCATATGAGTTTTCCGTAGGAATATCTAAGAATGGAATTGAAGCCGTAGTAAGCAATAGTTATTCTATAACATTACCGGATGTAATATGCACTCCTACATATTCCTCTGCAGAAGGCCGTTGCAGGTGGTTATATGAATTTGACGAGGGCACCTATACAGCAAAAAACAGCACATCCTATACAAATATTGTGCGTGTATTAAACACTAAAGGAAATATCGAGATTAGTTTTGACGGTAAATATGCTCTTTGTAAACCATATTGGCTGATAGGCGGCTACAAACCTTCAACTATGAGCTCACTTTATTTTGAGGACACATTACCAGGAGCCACGCTCTCATTTAAAGATATAAAATAAAAGGGACGGCTGAAATGAAACATAACAAATTAAAAATCGTTGGCATAATCGCCGCGATTCTCGCTGTTTTTATTGCGGGAGGATTGGCCATTTTCTTTTCACTGAACAGCCGCGCAAATATTATCCACGAACTTGACGTAGGCGCTTCGGCTAAAAACCATTCAACCGAATATAATCTCGAAAAAAAGCAAAACGATATTACCGTAAAACTAAACAATATTTACGCCGGAAAAAGGACTGTTTTTATTTGGGTTTCCGCAGAGGGCTTACCCCAAAACAGGTTACTGTTCTATCTTAACAACTGCATTATCACAGACGACAGCGGAAATAAATACAACTATGCAAGCGGCACGGACGAAAATGCTGTAAAACTTTCGGTAAACAGCGGCGCGCTCGCAGCGAACGAAAAAATACTTAAATTTCAAAGCGGCATACCGCATAGCATCGAAAATGCCGAGATAGCTTTCGATTTCGGCGAATACGGCATATTTGTATTTGAAAACATAAATATCGAACTTACAAATTCCGAAGTTTACGAATTGGGCGGCGACAGATACAGCTTTGGGATGCCAGGCGCAAAATATACAATACTTGCAATTGAATACTCCCCCGAAGGCGTATATTTCACAATGCAGTATGACTTAACGGATTACTACACTCAGTTGCTTGACCTTACAGGGTTACTGGCGTTCGGATATACGATATACGGCGGTGAAGTTGAAACCTATGCAGCAATGGTGCCAAGCGAAATAACAGGCAACAGCGTGACTATAATCGAAGATTATTATTTGCCGCGCGTAGTTGAAGACAGGGCGGAAATAAGCATAGATTTATATTTGCGCAACAACGGCGAAACTTACGTAAACCACCTTACAACCATATCTTTTAAATAAAACAAGCTTATCGGCATTAAGTTTTTTTGAACAGCGGCGGGGATATTGTAAAAATATCCCCGCCGCTGTTTTATCCCAATAAAATGTAAAAACGCAAAATTAAATCAGCCTTAAATATTCAGATAAACTGGTGCAGCGGTTGTCGGTCTTGAGTGCGTAGTATTCGCGCAAAAGGCGCAGGGCGCGCTTTTTGCCGTCTTCTGTTATCTCTCCGCACGGTCTGCCTTCAGCCGCGCGCAAGACGGCGTATGTACTGCCGCTGACGCCGAAGCCCGTGCCGCAGTCCCAGCAGGTGAAGGCGCCGCCGTCCATATCGAAGCGGAGCTTTTCCTCGCCCGATAAATCTTTGCCGCACTCGGCGCAGTTACCCGCCGAAAAGCCGTAGCCCGAGAGAGCGAGCGCGTTTGCAAGGAATTTTATAAGAGCGAAACACTCGTCCCCCGCGCACATGTCTCTGAGGCCCTCCACGCAGTACAAAAACATCTGCGGCGCGGCGTCATCCTCGTAGGTCAGGGCGGATGCGGCCTCGCACAGCGCGCACGCGGCGTAGAACTTGTTTATGTCGCACCGCAGATCGTAAAAGCTCTCGCTCTCCGCGGACTGGATGACGGTGTACCGCCCGCCGCGGCCTGTGAGCACGTATTCGGCGAGACAGAAGGGCTGTGCGGCGAACTTGAGCTTTGCCCCCGCCTTTTTTACGCCCTTTATGCCCGCGGAAATTTTGCCGCGCTCGGCAGAGAGCAGAGTAAGTATTTTGTCGTTTTCGCCGTAGTCGACGGCGCGTATCATGAGTGCGTTTACCTTAATTTCCATAATTTTTTAATGTGCGGCGCGCGGCAGAATTGCCGCGCGCCGCATCGTTTTAATTTTGAATTGATTTAAATTGATTTTTCACCGCAGCAAAATGCAAATAAAAACTTCAGAGATACGAGCAAGACAAGGAGACAAAGCACCCCCCCCTTAACGGATTCATAGAAGCGAGCAGAGCAAGGCGCGTGCGGAAGATTTGAGGGAGCGTACACAGACGTACGTGACCGAAAACACCCGTAAACGCAACACAGCTATGCGATGCTTATATAAAGCCGATCAGACTTAATCTTTACCGGAAAGTTGCTTATATAGCATATAATAGCTCACACTCCCCGTCTTTTCAAACATCTTCCATGCAAGCTCGGCAGCGTCTTTATCCCTCTTCATAATTTACCCCTCCCTGCGATTAATTTGCGCATTGCAGGGGAAAATTATTTAGTCTTTTTTAGCTTCGTAGCCGTAGTCCTTTACAAGGCCGGGGCGGTCGCGCCAGTCCTCCTTCACCTTTACATAGGTGGTCAAAAACACCTTGCCGCCCAAGAACTTTTCCATATCCTTGCGCGCAAACGAACTTACTTCCTTTATGGCGGCGCCCTGCTTGCCGATGAGTATTGCCTTGTGCGAAGCTTTTTCGCAGATGATATCCAAGTTTACGTCGTAAACGCCGTTCTCCTGCCTTTCAAACTTGTTTATGACTATGGCTATGCCGTGCGGGATCTCTTTATCGAATTTTAAAAGTACCTTTTCGCGCATTATTTCGGCGAGCATGAATTTTTCGCTCTTATCCGATACAATATCCTCGGCAATCACCCTCTCCCCTTCGGGCACGAGGTCAACGAGCGCCTTTACAAGCTTTTGAATGTTTGTGCCCCTGCGCGCAGAAACGGGGTATACGTCGCACGTTATGCCGCCTTCATACAAAATTTTGGCGTCTGAGACGATATTCTCCTTTGGCATGATATCCGTCTTGGTGTAGGCGATTATCATGGGAAGTTTGAGGGCGAGATACTTTTTCATGAGCGCAAGGTCACTATCGGTCACGCCCGCGTGGCCGTCATGCACGAACATTATCGCGTCGACGCTCTTTGCCGCCGTCTCCGTCGTTTTCATCATGACGTCAGTGAGATAGGTCTTGCTCTTGTATATGCCGGGCGTATCGACAAACACGAGCTGATAGTCGTCAGTCGTAAGTATGCCCATTACGGCGTCGCGCGTGGTCTGCGGCTTGGGCGAAACTATGGATATCTTTTCGCCGACGAGCACGTTTATAAGTGTGCTCTTACCCGCATTGGCCTTGCCGATTACGCCTATAAAACCGCTTCTCAAAGTATTAAAACTCCTTAAATTATTTAAATTGACCGGCACATATGCCGCAAATAAGCAACGCGTATGCCACAGACGGCGCAGGCCGTACGGCCTTTGCCGAAATTCAGCGCGTAATGCCCATCCTGCCGAGTATCCGCTCTTCCTTCTGCCTCATCTCAGCTTTGTCGGCCTCATCCTCATGATCGTAGCCTAAAAGGTGGCAAAGCCCGTGCACGACGAGATAGTGCAGTTCGCGTTCGTAGCTGTGGCCGAACTCCTCCGCCTGCTCATGCGCGCGTTGTTCGCATACGGCTATCGAGCCGATAAACAGCGAACCGTCCTCATCGATATCGTATGGAAAGTCAGCCGCCTTCAGCGCCTTGCCGCGGATATCGTCGAGCGTGGGAAATGAGAGCACGTCGGTGACGGCGTCTTTGTTCCTGTGTTTCGCGTTCAGTTCTTTAATTTCGTCTGCGCTCACGAAAATTATTTCCGCCGAGAGCGGAACGTCGGAGACAAACTCCCCTTCAAACGCGCCTTCCACGGCGGAAAAATCAAATTGGTCGCAGAATATATGCAAATTACTCATGTTTTTTCTTGCTTATCTTTATCTTCGGATATGCTATGCGCGAGTGGTATACGCCGGTCAGCTGAGAGACGACCGTCAGCTTTATGGTTGTGAGCTCGCTCATGGTTATGTTGCAGTGATCGAACTGTTCAAGGTCCAGCCTCTCCTCGATGATGTTGCGCACCAGCTCCTCCACCTTCTCCGGCGAACGGTTGGTCAGCGAACGCGCCGCCGCCTCGCATGCGTCGGCTATCATGATTATGGCCGCTATCTTGGATGTAGGTGTGGGACCTGCATATGAATAATTTTCGATATTCAGTTCGCCGTCCGACATCTTTAATGCCTTGGCATAAAAATACTTTATCGGCAGCGTGCCGTGATGCTGCACGGCAATATCGGCGAAGAATTCGGGAAGATGTGCCTTTCTGATAAGGTTTGCCCCGTCGCGCGCATGCGAACGTATGATATCGACGGAAAGTTCGGGCGTGAGCTCGTTGTGCACATTGTAATCAGTCTGATTCTCCGTGAACATCTCGGGGTTTTTGAGCTTGCCTACATCGTGGTAATAGGCCGCAGCGCGGGCAAGTTCGGAATCCTCGCCTATGGCCTGGGCGCACGCCTCGGCTATCTGCGCCACCGTCATGGAATGGTGGTAAGTTCCCGGCGCGTTATTCTTCAGGCGCTTTATAAGCTTAGCCTGTTCGCTCGTCAGTTCGCGAAGCCTGAACACGGTGAGTTCGGAGAACGTTACCTCAAATATCGGCAGCAGGAACATATACGCCAGCACGGAGAAGAATGACGACAGCGCGCCGTACAAGAAGAGCATGAGCGTCTCCCTGAAGCCCACCGTCATCGTCGCCTCCAGAAGGGCGATTATGAGCTCTATGGGAATGAGCAAAACAAACGCGAGCAGCACGCTGCCGATCCTCGTCTTTATCCTGGGCGTTATGAATATGCCTATCATGCCCGTACAGAAAGTAAGAATGAGGAAATTATAGCCCTCCGCGGCAGTGACCGCCGTAACATCTGAAAAGTTATCCAGAATGAACATCTGCAGGGCGAATATTATATTTAAAAATATCGCCTCCCTGCGGCCCAAAAGCGTGACCGCCGTCAGCGCCAGAAACGCAACGGGACGGGCCGAGACGTCCACAAATTTACCTATCAGAAAACAGAACATCAGCGAGATTGCCAGCAGAATAAAAATTTCTATTATCTTGCTCACCGAAAGAATGTACTTCTTGTTTTCAAAATAAAAATAGCAGTACATTATGCCTGAAACTATGCAGAACGATACGCATATCAGAATTATGCGCTCGGTATTCTCCCTTATATGCTGAACAGTTTCATTGCCCAGATTGATCGCTATCATCAGCAGGAATATGGCAAACAAAACCGCCGTCCCCGCCACATATACGAAAGCGCCGAGAGTATAAGTTTTTTTACTGTTTTTCACCTTTTTCGCTTTCGCTCCTTTTACTGTCTATTTCATATGCACGCACTATCTTCATTACCAGAGGATGGCGCACAACGTCTTTATCAGTTAAATGGCATATGGCTATGCCCTCTATGTCGCGCAGCACATGCACCGCGTGCGTAAGGCCGCTCTTTTTGCCCTCGGGCAGGTCTATCTGAGTCACGTCGCCCGTAATCACCAGTTTGCTGCCGTCGCCCATGCGCGTAAGAAACATCTTCATCTGCTCGCGCGTGGTATTCTGCGCCTCATCCAGAATGACAAATGCGTTGGACAGAGTGCGGCCGCGCATATATGCGAGCGGCGCAATCTCTATAGAACCGCGCTCCATCAGCTTTGTATAGGTCTCCAGCCCGAGCATCTCCTGCAGCGCGTCATATAAAGGGCGCAGGTATGGATCCACCTTGGTCTGAAGATCGCCAGGCAGAAAGCCGAGTTTTTCGCCCGCCTCCACCGCAGGACGGGTGAGAATTATCTTTTCGACCTGCTTGGACTTATAGGCCTGCACTGCAAGGCAGACGGCAAGGTAGGTCTTGCCCGTACCCGCAGGGCCGACGCCGAACACTATAGTATCTTTTTTAATGCAGTCGGCATAGCGCTTCTGCCCCACCGTTTTGCACTTTATCGGCTTGCCGCGGTAGGTAACGCCCACCGTACTGCCCGAAAGCTTTAAAATATCCTTTGCCCTGCCCTCTTTGGCAAGCTCTATGCAATACATTATGCGGTTGCCGTCTATCGGCTCTCCGTCGGAGGCCAGCTCTATCAGGCACTCCAACACGTCGGCCGCGGCGGAGACCTTCTCCTCCCCGCCCGAAACGGTCACGCTCAGCCCGTCAACGTGCAGAGAAACGTTCAGCTCACGCATGATGAGGTTTGCGTTCTCATCAAAATTGCCTAAAATTTTCTGGAGCTTGTCCACAGAGCCCGCAGATACTTCTCTGGTTATTTCCGCCATATCAAAAAATTCTCAATCGAAATTTATACTTATTGTGTGCAGATATGTAAAATCTACGGTATACACGACGCCCTCAGAATTTTGACTCACCGTATAACTGCGCTCCGTAATCTCACCGTCGCCGATATATAAAAGGGCTGCGGCGTACGCAGAACTCAAATTCTGTTCGCTCTCGCGCTCGGCCGCATAACTCACCGAACCCGTGCACGAGAGAATTGCGTAGCCGACGGCAAGGCAGCTCATATTCTGCCCGTCCGCCACGGAATGCGCCGCAATGAGCGTATCGCCCGCGCCGACGCTATCACCGGAGGCAACGAGCGGCGTGCCGCAGATTGCAACAATGCTCTCCACCCTTCCCGCGCGGTCGGCAACGAGGGGCGAATAGTCGGCCCGCGTTCCGCTCTCCGTATTCGTCTGCACGTCGACGTAGAGCACACTGCCCCGTTTTTGAACCGAACAGAAAGTAACGTCGGGCAGCGAGAGCACCCGGGAGATTATTGCCGCTTCGTTCCCGCTCCTATAGAGCGAGTATTCGCGCACACCGCAATCATATAAAACTGAGCGCACGGCGTTATTTAAATAGGCCCCGCTGCCGGTCACCTCAACTCTTAAGACAAAGGTATTTGAAAGGCAGACCGCGGCCGCAAACATAAGGCCGCCGGCGAGCAGAAACGCGCGCTTTATGCAAAAATTCCTGAGGCGGAAGAGCGTACTCTTTTTCTCTATGGTGATATTATAGCACGGGCGTGAGAAAATTGCAAAAACTTTTTTTACCAAATTATCCGGCACGGAAAATATGAAATATGCGCCGCTTTTATTGCAATTATACACAGGCACTCCCTCGCGGGCGAGCTTGGCTATCGCCTGGCGCGGAGCGGAAATTATTTTTATTTTTGTAAGATTATTCAATGCGCTCCCCCGAAGTTATTCAATGCTTATGCCCGTTATGTTGCCCGAAACTGTCATATCGCCCTGAAAATACTCCGCCGCCGTAAGATTTTTACCCTCGCAGGTGATGATCTTTTTGCCGCAGATAAGCACGATTTTTTCGGCAGTCAGCTCTGAAACCGACTTTACGCCGCGAAAATGCGCCAGCTGCCCGGGACACACGGTGAAGGCGTGCGCCTCGTCTCCTCCGAGCTCTTCGATTATTTTTGAGATAAGTTTCATATAAAAAGATATGCTGAAACTGCCGATATAATGCCGTATTGCCGCTTCCCGCGGCAATACGGCATTTACTAAAGCAAAACGCCGCGGCGAAAACCCTTTCGCCGCGGCGCTCTATTTATTAATAAATATAAAAGAAGGGATCAATAAGTAATTGTCAAGTTAATATTGCTTTCTATCTTAAAAGCGGTTTCTACACCAAATGATAAACAATCATTGCCATTTATCGCAACCGTAACTATTTGAGTATTATTACCTCCTAAAAGCCATGACTTTGCTTTAATACGCATATCGTCAACAATTTTTTTATCATTGAAGCCGTCAATATATTGATACAAATAATATACCTTATCTGCTTCTTGCTCATACAAATAGATTTGATCGC
>DVHB01000059.1 GCA_018712405.1 Candidatus Coproplasma stercoripullorum | reverse complement strand
CCGCAGCTTTTAGGCAAAAGCCCCGAAGTTTTAAATTTTATGCCTTTTTGCAGTTATCTGCGATATACTGCTGCATCATTTCGTAAGTTTCGGCAGAGATTATGTGCTCCATCTCGCAAGCGTCGGCGTCGGCGGTCTCTTCCGAGACGCCCAGAAGCTTTAAAAATGTGCGTATAGTGCAGTGCCGCTCGTATACGCTGCAGGCGTATTCCCTGCCGCTCTCTGTAAGGTGGATATGCATGCCGTCCGTCACAACGTAGCCCTGCGCGATGAGTATTTTAACGGCCTTCTGCACGGCGGGCTGGGATACGCCCACGGCGCGGGCGACGTCTATTCGGTGCACGGCGTCTTGCTTGCCCGAGAGAAGGAGTATTGTCTCCAGGTAATCTTCACTCGACTGATTGTGCTTCATTTTTTCCCTCCGTTTTGATATCAACGGGCATTATAACACATTCGCGCCGCCCTGTCAAGACAGGCCCCGCCGCGCGGTCAACAAATGCACTCTCCCCCTACCGATAACGGGCTCATAGAAGCAAGCAAGACAAGAAGCCGGCGGAACGCCGCGAAGGAGTTTACTTAAGCGTAAATGACTGAGCGGACCCGTAACGGCAACACAGTATTGCGTCGCTTATATGGGCCCGCACGGCGTAATTACGTCGTCTTACAACTATTCGGCGAGTTGCGCCTCGCGCTCCGCAACGGTGAGCGCCTCCACCATCTGGTCGATATCGCCCTGCATGAAGGTATCTATAGAATAGAGCGAAAGGCCTATCCTGTGGTCGGTGACGCGGCCCTGGGGAAAGTTGTAGGTGCGTATACGCTCGCTCCTGTCGCCCGTGCCGACGAGGCTCTTGCGGCGGCTGTCGTACTCGCTGCGGTTCTGCGAACTGTAGTAGTCGTACAGACGGGAGCGGAGCACCTTGAACGCCTTGTCCTTGTTTTTGAGCTGGCTGCGCTCATCCTGGCAGGTGACGACTATGCCCGTGGGGAAATGCGTTATTCTGATGGCAGTCTCTGTCTTGTTTACCTTCTGACCGCCTGCGCCCGAGGAGCGGTACACATCCACCCTGATGTCCTCGTCGCGGATCTCCACGTCGACGTCCTCGGCCTCGGGCAGCACGGCAACAGTGGCCGTGGAAGTATGCACGCGCCCCTGCGACTCCGTTTCGGGCACCCTCTGCACGCGATGCACTCCGCTTTCAAACTTTAAGAGCTTGTATGCACCCCTTCCGCTGACGTTGAACACGACTTCCTTTATGCCGCCGAGCTCGGTTTCGTTCATATCGACGACTTCGGTCTTTAAACGGTGCTTTTCGCAATAGCCGAGGTACATTCGGTAGAGTTCGGCGGCAAAAAGCGCCGCTTCGTCGCCGCCCGCGCCGCCGCGTATCTCGACGATACAGTTCTTTTCGTCGTTCTTGTCCCTGGGCAGGAGCAGCACTTTAAGCTCGCCCTCGATTGTTTCGAGCTGTTTTTTAAGCGACTGTTCCTCCTCCGAGAGGAGTATCTTCATCTCGGGGTCGGTCTCTGTCTTTAAGGCCTCGGCCGTATCCTTCAGCCTGCGGTCCGTCTCCCTGTACTCGGCGTACTTTTCCGCCATTTCGGCTATCTCCGCCTGCTCCTTGGCAAGGGCCGTCCATGCCGCGCTGTCGGCAATTATTTCGGGGTCGGCCATCTTTTCGGAAAGCGTTTTATATTTTTCGTAAATATCATTTAATTTATCTGAAAAAACCATAATAAAAAATACCGCAAATTTGATTAAATTAATTTATTTTTAATATTCAGCCGCGTTTTTTACGCAAACATGCCGCTTTGAATGACAAATTTACCAAAAAATATTTTAATTAAAATTAAAAAAAATTCTAATTAAATTTTTGCAAATATTTGAACGCGGCGGCGCGGCAACGCCGCGCCGCCGCGCAAATTACAAAATATTTTTCCCTCACTTCCGCCCAAATAACGGATTCATAGATGCGAACACCACACGCACATAATAACTTCAGAGAGGCAAGCACTTACGCCCATAGCGGGTTCATAGATGCGAGCAGAGCAAGGCGCGCGAGCATTTACGACGGGGAGCGTGCTTTGGCGTACGTGACCCGAGGAAAGCGGAGCACAACACAGCTATGCGACGCATATATGAAGCCGAGCGGCTAAAATGCTATCTTCAGAAACCTGTCTTTGCCCTCCAGATCCTTGATCACCATCGCATAATCTCTCTTTTCAAAGAGGCGCAGAACTTCCGCGGCCTGGTCCTCGCCCACCTCTAAGATGAGCATGCCGCCGCGGGCAACATAGCGGTGAGCGTCCTTTGCCAGCCTGCGGTAAAAATCGAGGCCGTCCTCGCCGCCGTCGAGCGCTATCCTCGGCTCGAAGTCCTTTACTTCCCTGGAGAGCGTGAGTATCTCTCCCGAACGGATATAGGGGGGATTGCACACGATCAGATTGAATCTGCCGCGGATATTTGCAAACAGGTCGCTCTGTATAAAGTTTATATTTACGCCGTTTAAGCCGGCGTTCTCTTTTGCGAGCATAACGGCCGCGTCCGAAACGTCGGCGGCGGTCACGGTAACGCGCTTTTTGGCGCACCCCTTTGCAATTGCTATTGCCAGGCAGCCGCTGCCGGTGCACATGTCGAGCACCTTGTCGCCCTCTTCCGCAGTCTTTATCGCTATATCGGCGAGCTGCTCTGTCTCGGGACGGGGGATGAGCACCCTCTCGTCCACCTTTATCCTGCAGTCGCAGAACTCGACGTCGCCTATTATATACCACAGCGGCCTGCCCGTGAGTCTCTCATCGACGATGGCCGCGATCTTTTTGCTCTCAGCGGGCGTGACCATGCGCTCGGCGCCGAGCTCGCTGCGGTTTATGCCGAGCACGATGGAATATATCCACTCTGCGTCGCTCTCGTCGATAGCATTTTCGGCAAACTTTTTCTTTGTTTCGGCAAGCTTCTGCGAAAGTATGCCGCTCGTTATAAACTCCGTCTCAGGCATTTCGGGATCGGCGTCCATCTCGAGCACCCTCTTAAAAGCGGCTATGGCTACTTCGGCCATGCTCTCGTCGGGCTCGCGTGTAGTGAACACCTTCTGGATGAAGAAGCCGGGGGCCTTGAAGATGAGCATGAACTTGTTGTCGAACTTTGCGACAAACTTAAGAACCTCGTACGAGACGCCGGCGATCACGGGAAGGAGCACTATCTCTATCCCCAGCTTTGCCAAAAATTCGAGCACGCCGTTTTCAATGCGCTGCACGCCTATCGCCCAGTTGACGAGCGAGATTATGAGTATATTGATGATGAGAACTATGAATAAAAAGGAGGTGCCGCAGCGCGCGTGCAGGCGCGAACACTTCATGACGTTCTCCACGGTGAGGGGCATACCCTTTTCGTAGCAGGTGATGGTCTTGTGCTCGGCGCCGTGATACATATACAGGCGGCGGATATCCTTTAAAACGAGGATAATGCCGAGGTAAGCGAAGAATATCACAAGTTTGAACACGCCGAGGAGCACAAACTCCCACGCGCTGCCCGATAGAGAGGGGAAGGCCTCCTTCAGTCCGCCCACGGCGAGATTGGGCAACACTATAAACAGCGCCACGGCGAGCGCAACGCCCAGGCATACGGCGACCGTTGACACCACGCTCATGAGGTTTATTTTGCACTTTTCGGCGAGCCACTTTTCCACCCTGCCCGCCTCCTCCTCTTCGCCGTAAACGGCGGCGGAGCGCATGAGCGTCTTTGTTCCGCGCACAAGGCTTGCGACCATATTCACTATCCCGCGCACGAAAGGTATTTTTGCCGCACGGGCAACGCCCTTTGACGTTTTAAGGCGTTTTGCCTCTACCTGAACCTGGCCGTCGGGATCGCGCACGGCGGTGGCCATGCACGTCTTGCCCATCATCATAACGCCCTCTAAAACCGCCTGGCCGCCTATCGAGCACGATATTTTTTTATTTTTTTCAGCTTTTTTTTCCGACATATTTTAAAATCGTTTAATTGAGTTTAGACAGCGCGCAAAATGCGGCGCAATATAAATTATGCAGCGCCCGGTTAGCCGAGTACTGACAGTTTCAATCAGCCGCCGGTTGTGGGGCGGCCGCTTTAAATCAGTTTCACGCTTTTAATACCCGGCTATCATTCCGCAAACTTTTAAAATGGAAAATAAGCGGCACCAAAAAATGGAGCCGCCCTGTTTTTTTACATGTTGTATCTTTTTTTGAATTTGTCTACACGGCCGCCTGTGTCAACAAGCTTCTGCTTGCCGGTAAAGAAGGGATGGCATTTGTTGCAGATATCTACCTTGAGCGTTTCAACGTTTTTGGTAGTACCCGTTTTAAATGTCGCACCGCAGGCGCATACAACCGTCACTTCATGATATCCGGGATGTATATCGGGCTTCACTTTATTCACCTCGCTATAGTTTTCAATGCTAAACTATTATATATCATTCTGCGGGGGCAGTCAATCAAAAATAAGCTCATTCAAAAAAATCTTTGGCCGCAAAGAAAAATATTTGACATAATCGCATATAAATCTTGCATCTGTAACCGGCCCCGCAGGCCTTCCGAACGGAAATTTTGTGAATAATTTAGTTGCCTTTGCCGCAATTTGCGAGTATAATGAAGTTATAATTATGGATAATTGGATTTTAAAGAGTGCAAATACGCTCGTGAACGAACAGCAGCAGGAGCGGACGATAGCTTCGGACGAGGTGAAAGTTAAGGTGGCATATGTGCTGGCCTCTAACTTCGACGCCGTATTGTATTCCGGCGAGGGCGGCGCAAACTATCCCAAGACGATAGGCAGATTTGCCGTCGGCCGCGTAACCGAAGTCGGTGCAGACTGCTACGGCGTGGAAAGAAATACGCGCGTGCTTTTAAAGCCCACGCGCCCGTGCGGCAAATGCCTGAGCTGCAAGACGGGCAAAGAGGACGAATGCAGCTCGGTGGCCATAGCGGGCCGTGACTTCGACGGCTTTTTGCGCGATTTTGTGGTGTGCAAATACACCGATATTGCCCCTCTGCCCGATTCGGTAAACGACATAGAGGCGCTGTGCACCGAGGCCGTGGCGCTTGCCGAGCGCATTTACGCCACGCTTGCGCTGCCCGCCGGCAGCAGGGTGGCGGTTATAGGCTGCAACTTCGCAGGCAATATTCTTGCTCAGGTGCTGCAGTATCACAAGCTCATACCCATAGTTGTCGACAACAGCGCGCCCGCGCTCGACAAGGCGAGAGCCTGCGGCATTTACTATTCTTTTGCCGAGGATGATGAGCTTGCCGAGAACATCAGGGAAGCAACGAGCGGCCAGCTTTGCGACGCCGCCATATACACGACCTGTTCGCGCCTCGACCCCGCCCTCACCATGCGCGTGCTGGCAAACGGCAAGTGCGCCGTGCTCGCGGGCTTCGCACCCATTAATTTCAACATACCCGCACGCGAATTGTGCGACAAGAACGCCACGCTGATACCGGTAATGACGGGCTTTGACTATACCGACACGGCAATAAACCTCCTGGTGCACGATGCTGTGAACATCGATGTGTTTGAAAAGGAGATACTCACCGAATTCGATCCGAACGCCGTATATAAGGCGCTGAACGACGTGAATGCCGTGCGCAAAGGCAAGATGACTATTTTTAAATTAATATTATAAAGGTTCACGAAAATTCCCGCCTTGCGCGTCGGGAATTTTCCGTGATTTTCAGGGGCCTTCTCGCGCGGCGCTGCTGTTGCCCTCACACTTATATGCGCCGCCATTCACCATGGTGAGCCTGCTGAACGCAGCAAATAGGGTCTTTCTGCGCAGGGAAACCCTGCTTGAAACATTAATAATATTATAATTAAGTTACTATAAAAGGTAACTTGAATTGCCGCGAAGTTTAAACGCACGAGCCGTCGTGCTAAACTTCGCGGCATTTGCCGTTTGCGGCTTTAATTGTTTTATCTTGACAAAATGCCCCCTATTTGCTAAAATAAAAATTGCCAATCAAAAATGAATAATTTATTTCGATACTGGAGATAGCCCATTTGGTAGGGCTACTCATCTTTTCGCATGAATTTCTCCGGTATCGGTATATTCATTTTGGTTGGCAAACTTAAGCGAGAGATGGTATGTTCTGCGGTGCCGTCCTCGTAAGGGGGCGGCATCTTTGAATATTTACCGTGTAGCATTTATAGGACATAGAGAAAGACTTTTCATATGTTGAAAATGAACTCTATAAAGTTATAACTCGCCTTGTTGAGAGTAAAGAATACGTTGAATTTTACATGGGTAAAAACGGCGAGTTTGACGTGCTTGCGGCCTCGGTTGTCAAACGGGTGCAGGGTGATTTAGGACATGCGAACAATTGCCTTATACTTGTTTTGCCGTATGTTGTAGCAAATATAAAGTATTATGAAGAATTTTATGACGAAGTTATAATACCTGTCAGTTCTAAAGTGTTTCCCAAAGCGGCAATAACAGAACGTAATGAATGGATGTTGAATAATTGCGATTTGCTTATAGCATGTGTTCAGCATAGCGGAGGGGGTGCGGCTTATCTCTTTGAAAAGGCGTTAAAGGCCAATAAAAACTTTTATCTGATAGAGCATAAAAATAATTTAGAATAGTACAAACTGTCAAAAACATAAGTTAATTTCTATAGGAGGGACTTATGTTTTTTGATTTTTTAAGCCTGGTGTTCGGCAAAATATTTCTGTTTACGGGACTCGTTCAAGGTAAAGGGTCGTTTCCGAAGCCGCTCTCGCCCGAGGAGGAGAAGAAGTATTTAGAGGCCGCGCGCGCGGGCGACAATGAGGCCAAAAATATCCTCATCAAACACAATATGCGCCTTGTTGCGCATATTGCCAAAAAGTACAGCGGCGCGGCCGAGGCCGACGACCTTTTATCCGTCGGCTCGATAGGCCTCATAAAGGCGATAAACACCTATAAGGAGGGCAAGGGCACCCAGCTCGCCACATATACGGCGCGCTGCATCGAAAACGAGATACTCATGCTTATCCGCACGGGCAAAAAGCATAAGAATAACCTCTCGCTCTCCGAGCCCGTGGGGGTGGATAAGGACGGCAACGAGCTCACCCTTATAGACCTTCTCTCCGAAAAGGAGGAAAGCGTGTTCGCGCAGGTGGAAAAATCTATCCAGCGCGAAAAGTTTGTAAAGCTGCTCGGCGAGATATTAACCGAGCGCGAATTTGCCATAATCTCCATGCGCTACGGCCTTTTGGACGACAATCCCGAGCCCCAGCGCGAGGTGGCCAAAAAGCTGGGCATATCCCGCTCCTACATATCCCGCATCGAAAAGCGCGCCATTGAAAAGGCGCGCAAAAAACTCAACAAGGAAGATTTTTTCACCGATTGACTTTAAATAATTGGCGTCGCAAGGCGGACATGTGCCGCTGCAGCAGGACCCCGATATGCCGCCCGCGCGGCGCTTTGCGGCCGCGCGGGCGGCATAAGTTTTTTGCAAATGACAAGGTAAACTATGCTTGACATGCGAATATGTCCATGTTATACTTTAAATATGAAGCGCAAATTTTATGAAAACGCAATATTCTTCGGCTACTCGTATTACCGCTTTGTGTAATGCGATATTTTGCCGTGGGAAAATTGTTACGCTTTAAAAGAATTTTGTCTTAAAAAGAGCGGTTTGCCTGCGGGTAAGCCGCTTTTTTATTGCATTTTTCAAGCGCAGATGTTAAAATAAACAGGTAACAAACAGGAGAGTTTTAATTATGGGTATCTACGAAGAACTTAAAGAGCGCGGCCTTATCGCGCAGGTCACCGACGAGGACGAGATCCGCGAACTTATAAACGGCGGCGGCGCCCGCTTTTACATCGGTTTCGACCCCACTGCCGACAGCTTGCATGTCGGCCACTTCATGGCGCTGTGCCTGATGAAGAGGCTGCAGATGGCGGGCAACAAGCCCGTAGTTTTAGTCGGCGGCGGCACGGGACACATCGGCGATCCCTCGGGCCGTACCGATATGCGCACAATGATGACCGATGAGGTGATAAACCACAACTGCGAGTGTTTCAAAAAGCAGATGGAGCGCTTTATAGAGTTCGGCGAGGGCAAGGCAATAATGGTCAACAATGCCGACTGGCTGTTAAAGCTCAACTATGTCGATCTCCTGCGCGAAGTGGGCGCGTGCTTTACGGTAAACAACATGCTGCGTGCAGAGTGCTACAAGCAGCGCATGGAGAAGGGCCTTTCTTTCCTCGAGTTCAACTACATGATAATGCAGGCATACGACTTCTGGTATTTGAACGAGCACTACGGCTGCAACATGCAGTTCGGCGGCGACGACCAGTGG